>JAKBTR010000104.1 GCA_021844275.1 Nitrospirota bacterium
GGGATCCGGAACTTGAGAGACAGTCTCTGAAATTGTCCAGGGATTTTCCGCACAAAGTGGCGGTCCGGATCGGATTCGACGACTCTCTCGCCCATCAGATTGTCGCCGGATCGGACTTTTTCCTGATGCCATCGCGCTTCGAACCTTGCGGATTGTCCCAGATGTACGCCATGCGATATGGGGCGATTCCGGTCGTCAACCCGACCGGAGGATTGAGAGATACGATAGACCCGTCCCGGACGGGTATCTGGCTAGACAGTCTTTCCCTGAAAGGCGTTCAGGACGGAATGAAAAAGGCAATCGAAATGTACAGACAGAAAGCCCTTTTTCAGCAATTTGCCGAAGACGCGATGCAAACGGACAATTCCTGGGAGGAACGGGCAGGGGAGTATCGGGAAGCTTATGAGCGTCTGCTCAAAGAGAGGTGAAACCGGTCAGGAGTCTTTCGTGACCACGCGAATCGCCCGGAAAATGGCAAAGATCCCGACCACCAGAATGGTTCCGACACCGATCACGACAATATAATCGAACGGACCCCAACCGCTGATTCCCGACGACTGAATTGTTCCCATCTTATTGGCCTTTCTTCAGGAGAAACTTCCAAGACTTTCCCGTCTCAGCTTGTTTTCGTTCAGGATGTAGATGCGGTTGTCGGCAACCCGGATCAGCTCTGCCTGGATGAATGCTCCCAGCGACCGGGAGACGGTTTCCCGGGAGACGCCGGACAGGGAGGCCAGTTCCTGCCGGGTAAACCGATCATTGATATAAGGAAGTTCGCCATCCGACTGGACACCCTCTTTTTCATAAATGGTCAGGAGTGTCCGGGCGATTTTTGCAAAAGAATCCGCAAAAGCCATATGAATCAGTTTTTCGTCCGTCTTTCGGATTCGCTGTCCCATGACGGCCAGCATCCGGAGGGCAAATTCCGGATAGGCCGCAAAAAAGCGCAGGAAGTCGCTTTTTTCGATGGAGAGAACTGTTGTCGGCTCGATGGCTGTGACCGTCGCGCTTCGGGTGTCATCGTCAAGAAGAGCGATCTCCCCGAAAAAGTCCGATGGGTAGGCGATTGAAACGATGATTTCGCGCCCTTCCACATCTTCTGTGGAAATCTTGACCGAACCGGAAACAATAACAAAAAGTTCCATCCCCCGGTCGAATTCCTGGATGATTTTCTGACCGGAACGATAACTCCTGAGGCGAACGATTTTTTCGAGTGTTTCGAGTTCTTCCGCCTTGAGAAATTTAAAGAGGTCAACGGATTTGAATGCCTGGTGAAGATCGGAAGATTCAGGATTGGTCATCTGGCCCCTGCATATACATCCTAATTATATATTCATGATTGTGACGGCAGACTGGGATTCAAAAGAACATTCTATTCGCATATTGTATTCCTCTCATTTTGGAAATGCCAATCCGTCGTCACATCAAATCTATCCTATCCGTCACATACATTTGTTAAATGCCAGATAATTATATGGTCTGCATGAGTGTGGCAGACTCATAAATTTTATTTGTTTTTTGCCGAATAATCTGGTATGAATAGCGTGCATTTTTCAGGTTTTCAGGATTTTTGACCTCTGATTTCTGAGCATGCAGGCAGAAAGTAAAACTTCTCCTCCACAAGTCAGAAATGTTTTTTTCCACTGCGTGTCCAACAAGACTGGCATGACTTGCCTGAAAACAAGGAGATCCTTTTTGTCTATCCGTAAAAGAACGGGAAAGATCCTGGCCCTGGCATCGCCTTTTTTTCTCCTTGCCGCTGGTTGTTCCACTACTCATACGGGTTCTGGAGAAGGAGCCGCATCTGTTTCCATGACGGTGACTCCTCCCGCGATTCCCAGCCCGCCCCCCAACCAGATAGCCAAACCTCCGGCGGTGACGATAAAACCGGCTGCAGGGCTCGCCCTCGCAATTCCTCCCGCAGGGCCGCCGCTTCCCACCAAGTCGCTGGAAAAACCTTTCTTCATGCGCATTCCGGACGACCCCAGCATTGAATGGTACGACACGTATTTCCAGACCGTTGCCCGGAATCACTTTGCACTCTGGCTTTCGCGTTCGACTCAATATCTTCCGATGATGAAGTCCGTTTTCCGGGAAGAAGGGCTTCCGGAAGACCTTGTCTATCTGTCCCTGATCGAAAGCGGGTTCAGTCCGAGGGCTTATTCTTACTCGCGCGCGGCGGGTTTATGGCAATTCATGCGCGGGACGGGTCGCAAGTATGGACTCCGAATCAATGCGTGGATTGACCAGAGGCGAGATCCGGTCATGTCCACCCGCGCGGCGGCGAAATATCTGAAGGACCTCTATACGGAGTTCCATTCCTGGAGCCTTGCCCTGGCAGCCTACAACGCAGGAGAAGGAAAAGTCGCAAACGCCGTAGCGGATACCGGAACAAAAGACTATTGGGAAATCCGCAATTCGAATACCCTCACCAACGAGACCAAGGACTACGTTCCCAAGTTTCTCGCGGCGGTCCGGATAGCAAAGGATCCCTCCCGTTACGGGTTCGAGAATATTGACTACCAATCGCCGCTGGATACGGAAACAGCCACTCTTCAACATCCGGCGGAAATCCGGGTTCTGGCAAAAGCGGCGGGAGTCTCTCTCCGGACATTCCGGAAAATGAACCCCGAGTTTACCCGCTGGGCCACCCCTCCGCACATGTCGCCCATTTCACTAAATATACCCGCGGGCAAAAAGGAAGATTTTCTGGCAAACATTTCCCGTCTTCCCCATATGTCCCAACGAAGCCTTTACGCCAACATCGACGGTGGTGTGCATACGATTCGCCCGGGAGAATCACTCTGGACAATCGCCCGTCGCTATCATGTCTCCATGCAGGCGTTGATGAATGCGAACGGACTGTCGAGTTCATCGCTCATTCATACCGGAAAACGCATCAATATTCCCGTCTCCTATGCTTCGAACCATTATCGGCGGAGCAGGGGACACATGGGCTCCGGGCACTGGATGCGCCACAGAATCCGTCGAGGGGAATCTCTTTTCGCGCTTGCGAAACGCTTCCGGACAACAATATCGGCTATCCGGAGCAAGAATCATTTGTTTGGTCGAACGTATCTGCGGGAAGGTCAGATGATCATGGTGCCTGTAAGATAGGGGACCGGAAGCTCTTCCGATTTTTCCCATAAGGGGCTCTTTCGAGCCCCTTTTTTATTGGGATCGGACGGACGGGAAAAAGAAAGACGATTCCGGGGCCATCCTTCCGGAGACGGCCCCGTTTCGGTGTTATTTGGAAGGAGCAGGAGTAATCGGAGGAGGTGTGGTCAATGGAGGAGGAGGGGCGGACGCTGTAGGATTCTGTTGTTTGATGTACGCTTCGGCTTCCGATGACCAGGGAGAGCTCGGAAATTTTTTCTGGAGCTTACGGTAATTGAGAATGGCCAGAGCCGGCTGATTCAAGAGTTCGTACACTTTTCCAATATTGTAATAGGCGGCATCGGCGAGTATTTTTCCGGGGAATTTCGTCACCTTCTGAAACATGGCCAGTGCCTGGTCGTATTCTTTCATGGACATGAACGTCACGCCGAGGCTTTCGTAGTAGAAGGGCAGTACTTTTGTATCGCCCGAGTTTTTCTCAAGCCCTTCGTGCAGCCAGTTGACAGCCTTTTGCGGCTGGGCGATCTGGTTCTGTATGGAAGCCAGAAACAGGGGGGCCACTTTCGCACTGGAAGAATCCGGATAATTTTTGACGACCTGCTCAAAAAGCTGGTCGATCGGAGTCCAGTCGGCCTTGCTGTTCTGCATGTTCTTCGAGAACATCTGTTCCGCCCGCGTTTCGAGCGCCGCCGATTCCTGCTCTTTTTTCTTCTTGTCAGAGTAGATGTGCCAGACCAGCCCCACTCCGGCGAGAGCCACGAGACCTACGAGTCCGGCGACGATAAGAGGATTTTTTTTCCGATCGTCGAGAAAGCCTGGAAGAGGCCTTGTTCCGGCACTCCCGTTCGAAGAGATTGGCGAAGCACCCGGATGGGAGGAAGAAGCGGCCGGTTGGTCGGTGGATCCTTTTTTCCTGATTCTGTATGCCACGGAGTTAACCTCTCTTTTGTTCGATCTGATAGAAAAGATTTCGGGGGAGCAGCTCTTTCCCGTCCCTGATCTGTTCGACCAGAGTTCTGACACTTCTTTCGTCCATCCCGGAATACCATGTGCCTTCCGGATAAAGAAGAACCATCGGACCATATTCGCACTGGTCCAGACATCCGGTCTTGGTGACAAGGATGTCCTTCTCCAGACCGAGGGAGACGATATGGGACTGGGTGAGGAGTTTCAGGTCCTCATTCCCCTTTCCCATGCACTTGTTGCCTGTGCAAAACAGGAGATGGTGTCTGTAACACAGTTTTGCGTTCAAGAATGCGGTCTCACCGGGTCATGCCCCAAGATCTCCGGAACACCCTTACGCCCTGGGCTCTGCAACGTGAAGAACCTCTTGGTAAAAAGGTGTCCGATGCTGTCGTCGGCATCCCTTGTCGTCAAGATGCGCCTGAAATTCTTCCGGAAAATGGCGGACGAGAGATTCGACCGAATAGGCCGAAGCGGTGATCAGACCGCAGTTTCCCCGTCCCTTGATCATGTCGGAGATACGGAGAATTCGCTGGACGTTCTCCTTAGACGCCTGGCCATTCTCGAAAAGCTCCAGGATATCATGCAGGTTCTCGGTTCCGAGACGACAAGGCGGGCATTGCCCGCAGGAACCTGTTTCGTAGAAGGATGAGAATTGCCGGGCCGTTGCAACGGGACAATCCTTATCGGAAAGGACGATGATGCCTCCGGAGCCGATTCCGGACCCCAATGCCCTGAGCGCGTCGTAATCGAGGGGCGTATCGATGTCCTTGATCGGCAGGACCCCGAAAGATGGTCCTCCCGGATAAAAGCTCTCAAGGCGTTCTCCGTCCGGAGCCCCTCCTGCATAATCTTCCACGAGGATCCGAAGAGAGGTTCCCAGCGGCAGCTCCACCACGATCGGCCTCTTTACGGAACCGGTCACGGAAAACACCATCGTTCCGGGACTTTTGGGAAGGCCTCTTTTTCGGAACCATTGGGCTCCATGGCGAAAGATGTGGGAGACGTGGGCATATGTCTCGACATTGTTGACGACGGTCGGACAGTTGTAAAGTCCCCGATCCGTCGGATATCCCGGTGGTTTGGGACGGGGCTTCGGAGGCCTTCCTTCGAGGGCTTCCAGAAGGGCCGTCTCTTCCCCTGCGATATAGGCGCTGGGACCGACAAAGATCTCCAGGTCGAGGGAATAGGACGATCCGAGGATCCGCTCTCCCAGGAACCCCTCCTGACGGGCTTCGTCCCTGGCTTTTCTCAATGCTTCGATCCCGCGGGGAAAACTGTCCTTGACGAAGAGAATGGCTTTGCGGGCATTCACAGCGTAAGAGGCGATGATCATGCCTTCAAGGATCTGGTGGGGATTCGTTTCGATCAGAAAATGGTCCTTGTGGCTTCCGGGTTCTCCTTCGCTTCCGTTGGCCACCACATACTTTTCCCGGACGCGATGA
>JAKBTR010000068.1 GCA_021844275.1 Nitrospirota bacterium
GTCTGAAACTCGAAGATGGCCTGCAGAAGACCCTGGGACGCCTCCGGCTGATAGGGCGTATAGGAGGTCAGGAACTCCCCTCGGCCGACAAGAGCGTGGACGGCTTCCGGAATGAAATGGTCGTACGCCCCTGCTCCCCGAAAAACGACCACTTTCGATGATCCTGCGTTTTTTGCGGCCAACCCCCTGAGCTCTGCCAGGACCTCCCGTTCCGTCATCCCTTCTCCGGCCAAGGGAAGAGAGGGGAACGTCCGGTCCGTCGGATAATGCCGGACAAGCTCCTCGAGAGAAGTCAGGCCCAGAAATCCCAGCATTTCTTGTGTTTCCCGGGGAGTGTGCGGAATAAAATCAGCCATGTTCCGGGTGTCCCCCTCCCTCCTTCAGAAACTTTTGATAGGCCCCTTCGTCCATCAGGACAGGGATCTCCTCCGGCTGGACGGCCTTGAGACGGAAGATCCATCCTTTCCCGTAAGGATCCCGGTTCAGGAGTCCCGGATCACTGTCGAGGTCCGGGTTGACGGCGACAATTGTGCCGGCAACCGGAGCATAGATCGAAAAGGCTGCCTTGACGGACTCGATGATGGCCGCTTCTCCCCCCCGGGGAACAGAACGTCCTACCTTCGGAAGTTCCACGAAGACCACGTCCGTGACTTCCTTCTGGGCGAAATCCGTGATCCCGACGTTCCACTCTCCCTGAACGTTTGCCGGGGCAATCCATTCATGGGTTTTTGTGTATCGTCTGGCTTCGGTCATTGTTTCCTCCTGGTGAAACTGTCTGGTTTGTGAATCGGACTTTTCCCCGAAACAAAAAATCACTCTCACCCTTGATCAAAGAGTGGCGCAAGCCATTCAAGAGGGCACTGGTTCAGGGAGCGGAATCCCCCCGATGGACGGAAACAAACGGCCACATCCTGTGCCGGACCGGATGGGCGACCCCATGAATGCGGACCTGTCCCGGACCCCCGTTCCGAAAAAACTCGAGAAAATCGCGGTCAAGATACGCCAGGCCAAATCCGCTCCCGACACGGGGAGAGAATCCGCCGGATGTCACTTCTCCCACGCGCGTGCCGTCCGTCTTTTCCATCGGGCATCCGGTCCGCGGGATCCCTCTTCCCTCCACGACGAAGCCTCCCAGAGACGGATGGGCCGGATCGATCCGGGGCTGTCCATCGCTTTCCAGAATGGACGTCCTCCCGATGAATTCCGACTTTGTCCGGGAAACGGCGAAAGCAAGACCCGCATCGAAGGGGGAGAACCTGTCGTTCAGCTCCTGTCCGTACAAGGGATACCCCATTTCCAGTCGGAGGAGATCCCGGGCACCCAGTCCGCAGCAGGCCAAAATTCCCGCCTTCTTTCCGGCATGAAGGAGTTTTTCGTAAAAGGAGACCCCGGGTCCGGCCGGGCCAAAAAATTCCCAACCGTCTTCTCCGGTATATCCCGTCCGACTGACCAGGAACCCCTCACCCCCTTCGATCTGGAGCAGGCGGGTTTCTCTCCGGCGCATGTCGAGAATGCCGGGAAGCACATCCTCCAGAACCCGGGAAGCCCGGGGTCCCTGGACAGCCATGCCCACGTGGCCAGGGGAGAAGTCCTCCAATTCTATCCCCGCGGGAAGGTGCTCCCGTATCCAGCGCGCATCCCCGTCCCGGTTGGAGGCGTTCACGACCAGATCGACCCTCTCCCGTCCAAAATGATAGGCCATAATATCGTCAATGACGCCACCCGCCGGATTCAGAAGGTGTCCGTACAGCGCTTTTCCGGGAGGGACATTCTCGAGATTTGAAGTGATCAGCCTGTTCACTGCTCCGAGTGCATCCTTCCCCCGAAGAACGAAATGGCCCATATGGCTGATATCGAACAACCCGGCCTTTTCCCGGACAAAAAGGGATTCCCCGAGAATGGGCGAAAAGCGGACCGGGAGGATATACCCATGGAAATCGACCATATGGCCGCCTTCCCGGAGATGAATATCATGCAACGGAACATTCATCCGGAATTCCTCATTGTTTGTTCTGGATGGGCAAAAGACCCGGACATTTCGGGTTCAGGAGAACAGAAAAACAGGATCCTGGCCGACGGAGATCCGCTCTTCAAAAAATCCCTCTGAATCCGGGGAACGTAAAGCCCCGAGCCAGAGAAAAAACGCGCTTTCCGGACCTTGTAAAAGGCCATGGATCCTTTCCTGAGATTCCGATCACTCTTGACGCCAAAATTCCTTACGGAAGGAACACCGGGAGACGGGGTGAACATGCGATCCGATTCTAATGCGGGACCCGTCATAAAGCAACAAATCCTCCTTGATGCCACGCCGTATCCCGGACAATGGAGAGTCACCGTTCTGGTGCATGCGGACAGGACCCGGACGGGCCCAGAAATCCCTCCCCGTCCACTCTTCTTCCGAGGGAAAATTTGCAGAGTTTGAAACGAACACCTAAAATGGAAGGATCAAAAATATGTATCTGCATGGAAAAACCCGGGTCCTTCGGGCCCAAGAGAGGATATGATGCTGGAATGGATTCGAAAGGTCGCTGTTGAACGCCCAAAGGTCCTGGGAACCCTCATGATTCTCGTGGGGGCGATTTTCGTCGTCTCGATGGGGTGGTGGGGCTTTTCCGCCTATAAATCGGGAAAGCCCGGAATCGTGGCCCGGATCAATGGCACACCGCTCTATGCAACAGAGTTTTCCCGGGACTACGAAATCATGAAAAACAACTACCAGAGACTACTGAACGGGGCTTTGGGGAAAAAGATCCTGACAGAACTCAACTTTCCGGGTCTGGTTCTCCGGAACATGATCTTCCGGCAGCTTTGGATCGATGAGGCGAACCATCTCCACCTCATTGTACCCGACGCGGTCGTTGTCAGTGAAGTCAGCCGCATCCCCTTCTTTCAGGAAGGGAATCCTCCCGTTTTTTCAAGCAAGCTCTACACACAATTTCTGCTCGAGACCCACCAGTCTGCGAAAGACTTCGAACAGTCCATCCGGGAAGACCTTCTCGTGCAGCGGGCCCAGGTTCTGGTGCGTGCGATTCAGACTCCGGCTGCCCCGGCTTCTCCCACAGATGAAAAAACGGCCGCCGGTCTGGATGACTGGCAGAAAAAGAGGCTGGCACTCCAGGAGGAAACACTGCAGTCTTTCCAGATGCAGCTGGAAAACCGTTCGAACGTCAAGATTGACCAGGAAGCGTTCAAAAAACTTTCCAAGTCTTTGCTGTAAAACATGAAAAATGCACGTCCTGCTCAAGACAGGCGTTGGATCTTTCCGGCTGTCCTGTCAGGCGTCAAAACCGGAACTGGCGAACCGCTTCTTCAAGTTCCATCGCCTGTTCCTGGAGGTTGGCAGAAACCACATCCAGCGTTTGTTGTCCCGACATCAGCTGATCCGAAAACCGGTCGATCTCCTGGACTTCCGTCCGCGATTTTTCCTGTTCGGTCCTGAGAGTCTCAAAAGAACTGTCAATCTCTTTCATAAAGGATGGCAAGTTCGAGACCGCCTTGTGAATCGATCCAAACGCCTGACCGGTTTCTGCTGTCGCTTCGGCCCCCTCGCCAACAACTTTCTCCGTCGACTCCATCAGAATGCCGGTTTCCTCGGACATCGCCCGGATCTGGTCTACAACCTCTCCGATCTCTTTTGTGGATTCGCTGCTTTTCTGGGAGAGCTTTCGAACCTCCTCCGCAACCACAGCAAATCCCTTTCCGACCTCCCCCGCTCTTGCCGCCTCGATCGCAGCATTCAGGGCCAAAAGATTTGTCTGTTCCGAAATTTCCCGAACGGAGCTCGTCGCCTTGTTGACACGCGACACCGAGTCGGAAAGCTTCCGGAGAGATTCCCGGGTCTTCCGGATATTCAGGAGGATATGCTCGTAGGCCGTTTTTGAACGCTCTCCGATCTGGACGCCTTCCTGGGAAACCTCCACAATTTTCTCTGCTTCCTTCGTGGTCTCCCTGGACAATCCGATCGACCTTGAAAGAGCTTCTTCAATCCGTTCATCCACATGCACCACATTGGCCGTCAGACGACGGATTTCCTGCGAACTCTCTCCCGTCTGACCGGACACCCTGGAAAGGTCTTGCGAATGGCCGGTGATTTTTTCCTCAATCGACTTGATCGATCCGATAACGTCGCGAAATCGAACAACCGCTCCATCGATGGCATGGATGATTTTTCCAAACTCATCGGAATGCTGATCTTTGGGAGAAAAGGACAAATCACAATTTGCCAGTTTTTTGGAGACAAGAAGAGCTTGCCCGACCCCCTTCCGGAAACGCAGATACACGAGTCCAAGAGCCAGAATGGAAAATGCGATTCCAAACGCTGCCGTCGATATCGATTCCAGCATGATCCTGTGGTATTTTTCGCTCAGCTGCTCCTGCTTGACCGCCACATCGTGCTGACTGATGCTTATCAGAGCCTGGATATCCCGACGAATCTTTCTCCATTCCGAAACTTCCCTGACCTTCATCAGGCGAAGGGCCTTGGTCCGGTCCGACGGCAAAATGGAGAGAATGAGAGAAATCGTGGCAAGGTGATCTTTAAACTTTGTTTCAAGCGCGTCCAGATCCCGCAGGATTCTCGCTCGGGAAACAGGGTCTTTCAGGGTATAGGTTTCCGATTTTCCCTGGGAAAGCATGCCGAGGGACATTTTTTCAAACTTGTGAAGATTCCGGGCGGCCACGGAGTCGTCAGGATTCAGAAGAAGATTTCGTAATGCCATTTCTTCCAGAAGACCATAGGCAATGACTTTCTGATCGCTCAGGACCAGAAGCTGGTTTTGCTCCAGAATTCGGCTTACATCCGAGCGAAAGACTGAAATCCCTTTCAGGGAAGAGCTCATGGCATAGACAATCAGAAGCCCGGAAACGCCCAGAGCCAGCCCCAGCCGCACCACGATACTGTCCGTCATCTTCATGCCGCTCGTATCCCTCCCATCCTGGCCCTTTTGTCCATCCCCCCGGAGACTCCCTGCCCGGTATCCCGGACAATTTCCGGATTCAGAAAGCTGGATTCGGATGCGCACGGGCCACTAGAAAATATTCACTCCGGCTCCGATTGAGACAAACTGATAGGGGACCGGAAACACTCCGGCTCCGATTTCCCGCCAACGAACTTCCAGAAAAAACTGCCGTCCGGACGAAAGCGCACTGTTCACCTGGGCTCCCGCATCAAAATAGGTATTGTCCACGCCGTTCAGCATCGCCTGTCCGAAGTCGCCAAACACGTCCACCGAAGCCTGGGCCCAGGTGAAAAGGTTGACAAGGAGACCACTGTAAAAAGGCAGGATGTCTCCCGGAATCGCGCTGCTTTTCATCGTGTTCGCCAAATAG
>JAKBTR010000039.1:0-2259 GCA_021844275.1 Nitrospirota bacterium
GTCCGGAGAGAGGAATCCGGGCCATTCGACCGTTTTCCGAAAGGGAAAATTTGCAGAGTTTGAGATGAACACCTAAAATGACACAATCGGAATTGTATGCTGCAAAAGAAAACTCGGGTCCTGCGGACCCAAGAGAGGATGTCATGCTGGAATGGATCAGAAAAGTCGCTGTCGAACGCCCCCGAGTCCTGGGGTTCCTCATGATTCTTGTGGGGGCGATTTTCGTCGTCTCCATGGGCTGGTGGGGATTTTCGGCCTATAAAACGGGAAAACCCGGAATCGTGGCCCGCATCAATGGAACCCCTCTTTACGCAACGGAGTTCTCCCGGGACTACGAAATCATGAAAAACAACTATCAGCGGCTCCTGAACGGTCCCTTGGGAAAAAAGATCCTGACCGAGCTGAACTTTCCGGGTCTGGTCCTCCGAAACATGATCTTCCGGCAGTTGTGGATCGATGAAGCGAATCATCTCCATCTTGTCGTTCCGGACGCGGTCGTCGTGAACGAAGTCAGCCGCATCCCGTTCTTTCAGGAAGGAACTCCACCCGCATTCTCGAGCAAGCTCTATACACAGTTTCTGCTCGAAACCCACCAATCCGCCAAGGACTTCGAGCATTCCATCCGGGAGGACCTTCTGGTCCAGAGAGCACAAGTCCTGGTCCGCGCGATACAGACCCCGTCTGCCCCAGCCGGTGGACAGTCCGCGACCGGACTGGACGACTGGCAGAAGAAACGGCTGGCACTTCAGGAAGAAACCCTTCAGTCCTTCCAGATGCAGCTGGAAAACCGATCCAACGTCAAGATCGACCAGGAAGCCTTCAAGAAACTTTCCAAATCTCTGCTTTAAATCGCACGAATTGTTGATCGAGACGCTCCGGGTCTTTCCAATCCGGAACGTTTCGACGACTTTCAGCCGTGATCATCAGAACCGGAATTGGCGAATCGCTTCCTCGAGTTCCATCGCCTGTTCCCGAAGATCCGAGGAGACCACATCCAGAGTCTTTTGCCCGGACATCAGCTGATCTGAAAATCGGTCGATCTCCCGCACTTCACCACGGGACTTTTCCTGTTCGATCCGAAGCACTTCGAACGCGCCGTCGATCTCCTTCATAAATGTTGGCAATACCGATACAGCCCCATGGATAGAGTCAAAAGCCTGACTGGTTTTCCTGGTCGCTTCGGCCCCATCCCCGACAACCTGTTCCGTCGACTCCATCAAAAGTCCGGTCTCTCGCGACATCGCCCGGATCTGTTCCACCACCTCCCCGATCTCTTTCGTGGAATCGCTGCTTTTCTGGGAAAGTTTTCGGACTTCGTCCGCGACCACGGCAAACCCTTTTCCCACTTCTCCCGCTCTTGCCGCTTCTATCGCGGCGTTCAGCGCCAGAAGATTTGTCTGGTCAGAGATTTCCCGCACGGACTGTGTTGCATCGCTGACGCGAGAAATCGAGTCGGAGAGTTTCAGGAGGGCCTCCCGAGTCTTCCGGATGTTCAAGGAAATGCGTTCGTACGCCTCTTTCGAACGATCTCCTATCTGAACACCTTCCCCAGAAATTTCCACGACCTTGAGCGCTTCGGACGACGTGCTTCGCGTCAGTTCGATAGATCGGGAAAGAGCCTGTTCGATCCGTTCATTCACATCCACCACGCTGGCGACGGAGCGCCGGATTTCACGCGAAATCTCTCCTGTCTGGACGGCGATGAGGGACAGCTCCTCTGAACGGCCAGACATGCGTCCTTCGATGGACTTGATGGAACCGATGACCTTCCTGAACCGGAAGACCGCCCCGTCTATGGCGTTGACAATCTTTCCGAACTCGTCGGAATGACGGTCTTTCGGATGAACCGAAAGATCGCATTCTGCCAGCTTGTCGGAAACTAGGAGAGCTTCCCCGACGCCTTTCCGGAATCGGAGATACACCAGACCCAAGGCAAGGAAGGAAAAAACAATCCCGAAAACTCCCCCGGAAATCGATTCCATCATGATTCGATGGTATTTTTCATTCAGCTGTTCCTGTTTAACCGACATATCGTGTTGGCCGACCCGAATCAGTTTCTGGATGTCGCGACGAATCGTTCGCCACTCCGACGTCTCCGTCGTTCTCATCATCCTGAGTGCAGACTCCCGGTCCGACTGCATGATCGATAGAATCGCGGTGATCGTAGACGCGTGATCCCGAATTTCTGCTTCAAGAGTCTCCAGACCTTCGAGGACCTTTTTCCGCGAATCAGGGTCCGACAAAGTATAAGCTTCCGAT
>JAKBTR010000039.1:2279-5218 GCA_021844275.1 Nitrospirota bacterium
GTGAGGCCACCGTATCGTCTGGACTCAGAAACAGGTTCCTTAAAGCCATTTCTTCCAGAAGCCCGTATGCGATCACCTTCTGGTCACTCAGCACGAGAAGCTGGTTTTGTTCGAGTATCCGGCTGACATCCGACCGGAACAATGAAATGCCTTCGAGCGAAGAACTCATGGCGTATACGATCAGGGCACCGGAAATACCCAGAGCGAATCCAAGCCGCATCACAATACTGTTCATGATCTTCATGACACCCGCACGTCTCCCTCATGTTTTCGGTACATCTGCGCGATGGTTACATCCGGATTTCCCTCCCCCCAGAGAGCCCATAAGTTTCAGTGTGCCCGGGCCCCTCTGCCCCAATCTTTTACTCTTCCGGACTCGCCCAGTCTTCACTCATTCCGGAGGCCGCCTCCCGCCGTTCAGAATATGTTCACTCCGGCACCGACCGAGACGAACTGATAGGGAACAGGGAACACACCTGCTCCAATTTCGCGCCACCGGACTTCCAGAAAGAATTGTCTTCCGGAAGAGAGAGAGCTGTTCAGTTCCGCGCCCGCATCGAAATAAGTATTGTCCACACCGTTCAGCATCGCCTGCCCGAAGTCGCCAAACACGTCCACGGAAGCCTGGGCCCACGTGAAGAGGTTGACCAGAAGACCACTGTAAAAAGGGAGTATGTCTCCCGGAATCGCGCTGCTCTTCGACGTATTCGCCAAATAGTCCGCACCGGCGCGAACGCCGAAGTTTTTTGTAAACCAGTACTGGAGGTTGAATCCGCCTCCTGCCAGCCATTTTCCATCCGCTCCCGGAACGTTGACGGGATCCATCCCCTCGCCTTCGATGCCGACACCAAACTGGTTGTTCCCGCCGGGGGACGCGGCGGCGAGACGGGGCTCCATGCACCCCACAGCTGCACAAGCTCCCAGGAGAACGACCAGGTACCTTACCTTGCCCATGAATGTCATGTTTTCCTCCCTCTCCCGTTTCAACAGGCCTCGGCCCGCACGTGTTGCCAACCCGCACGTGTTGCCAAAGGTATTTTTTCATCCTTCATTTAATAAACTTTCCCCCCAGATAAGAATCATTGTCTTTATCGGTTTATTAAACCTGTTACGATAGGGACAAGTTCCGGACAACTTGTCAGGAACACAGTTTTCAGAACAATGTCTTGGTCTTGTCTTCGCCAAAAGGAAAACGTTCAGGAGGTTGCCATGAACAAAAAATCCGCAAATGGTCTTTCTGCCGTTTCGGTCTCTCTTCCAAACCTCCGCAAGGTGGGGGGACTGGCCCTTTTTTCATTCTTGATCGGAACAGCCACCCTTTTCCCGGTTACGGGGGGTGGTTCGACCAGTCTCGGGACTCCGGACGCACAGGCAGCCGCTCCTTCGAGCGAAGCGCCATGGGGGAACACACCCCCGGTGGGCCTCCCTTTCACCGTCCATGGTGTCGACAATGTCCCGGATCTTCACGGGAATCCTGCCAAAACCCAGCTGACCCTTTTTGTCGCCGGGAACCAGTTCATGGTTTTCCCGAAACTTGTCCGGGCCTTTAAAAAAGCACACCCGGAAGTACGCCATGTTTTCTACGAAACACTGCCCCCCGGCATTCTGGCCAAACAGATGGCGCTCAAGGGCATTACGGTCGGAAACCTGCATCTGACCGTTCGGCCGGACATTTACGAAAGCGGTATGAAAAGGATGAAGAAGGAAGAAAAGGCCGGTATGGTGACCGGAAAACCCGTGCCTTTCGCCCAGAACAACCTGGCGATCATGGTCAGGAAGGGCAACCCCAAACACATCCGGACGCTCGCCGACCTCGGAAGGTCCGCCTTGCGCCTCTCCTTGCCCAATCCAAAGTGGGAAGGAATCGGCCAGCAGATTCGCGCATCCCTCCTGAAGGCCGGAGGACCGAAACTCGTGCACACCATTTTTGTCGAGAAAAGAAAAAACAAAACGACGTACCTGACCCATATTCATCATCGGCAAACCGCTTACCGGATTTTGCGCGGACAGTCGGATGCCGGTATCACCTGGATATCGGAGGTCCTGTTCCAGAAGAAAATCGGTCATCCGATCGGCTTGGTCCGCATTCCGGCAAAACAGAACACCGAGGCCACCTACGTTGCTGCGATGGCAAAAGGGGCGCCGCATGCCGAAAACGCCCGGCTATGGTTGAAATTTCTTCAATCCTCCAAAGCCCGGGCCATTTACAAGGAATACGGTTTCACATCACCATCACTCCAACGCTAAGGAGGCAAAATGAAAAAATCACGAAAGAATCTCCTGGTTGCGACAGCCGCTTTTCTGTCCTTGTCCATGTCCCTGGGGATGCCCGAAAAATCCAGTGCCGGCCAGGACGCCGTTCTCCCGCCATTTCATACCCCGATCTTCTTTCCGGTCACCGAAGGAAGCGCCTCCCGACTTCCCGGGGCCACGCTTTTGCCCAACAACCCCGCCTTCGACTTTCAGGGGGTACCCGGCTGGATACAGGGGAAAAAATACACGAACCAGATGGGGGTCACGATTCCCAAATATGAAATTCTGGTCATTAAAGGGAGCCGGGTCCGGGACAATACCGTCACCATTCCTGCCGGCGGGATTTATTTCGACTCCTCCCCCGCCCGGGGAGAAGTTCCCATGACCGGTTCGGCCGATTATTTTTTAGGAAAAAAGTACTATTTTGTCGACTACAGGGCGCGGATCGTGGTCCGAAAAAACGGCGAAGTTGACGCAAAACACTGGACTGCAGTGGGAAACCACCTCTATCGTCTTCTTTCGCCACCGATCCCCAAGGTCGTCCCCAACCCGGTTCTGACCTGGAGAACCTATGACGGTGTCTCGATCCGGCCGTGGGCCGTCACCCAACGCTGGGAGGACTCTCACCAGTCCTGGGCGAACCAGACACCGATGACCTACCTTCAAGGGGTGATTTCGAAGACCGA
>JAKBTR010000092.1 GCA_021844275.1 Nitrospirota bacterium
CTCCGACAAATCGAAGAGAGAGTCTCCTCCTCTGTATTCGGCGATATCGCGGCTGGCGACGACGAGATAACGGGACATGATTGTCTCCTTCTCTTTTTTATTGGTTTTTAATTTAGTAACCAATTACATAATAGGAGGGTGTTTTCAGTTTCGTCAAGAGAGGTGAGAGTGCAAGACAGAGAAGAATGGGTAAAAGACGTTTTTTCTTCTATTCTGCCTGTCTTTCTGCACCCCTCTGGTAAAGGGTCGGAGAAAGAAAAGAAGAGAATTTTGGCAGGCTGAATGCCTTTGTATCGGGCACGGAGTAACGACGACCCGGGGTTTGATTGGGGAGGAGGGAGAATGTCCGGTCAGGTCAAAAACGGGCCGGTCCGGAGGGATTACTCTTTCCCGGAAAGGACCGGCGGGATGTAAACCCTCTTCATTCCTTCCGGAGCGTAGCGGTCTCCCCGGGCCACCCCGCGCGGAAAGGCCTCGTCAAGATGGACAAATTCCAGGAAGGGAACGGGATGATCGAGCGTCCCGAGGATCTCGTTCAGGTGGGTCCGCTTGGTCGTCCCGGGAATCGGAACGATATCCGGACCCTGGGCAAGAAGCCAGGAGAGGGCAAGTTGCAGTGGGGTGAGGTTGTTGCGGGCGGCGATATCCTGCAGTTTTCGGATGCTTTCCTGATTGTGACGAAAGTTCTCCTCCTGGAACCGGGGGTTCTGTCGGCGAAAATCCTCTTCCGAAAGAGTGTCGGGTGAAACCTTTCCTGTCAGGAGACCCCTGCTGAAGGGGCTGTAGGCAACAAAGCCGATTCCCAGTTCGCGTGTGGTTCCGAGGACTTCGAGTTCCACGTCCCGTGTGAAAAGGGAGTATTCGCTCTGAAGGGCGGCCAATGGATAAACCTTGTAGGCCTTCCGGATATCGTTTGGAGAAGCTTCGCTCAGACCATAGGCCCTGATTTTCCCTTCCCGCACGAGTTCGGCCATGGCAGAAGCGGATTCTTCAACGGGGGTGGCCGGGTCGATCCGGTGAAGGTAGTAAAGGTCGATTGTTTCGATTCCGAGCCGGCGAAGACTTTCTTCGCAGCATTTTTTGATGTAGTCGGGTTTGCCGTTGACGCCCACGAAGCGACCGTTCGCGGGATCTCTCTGGATGCCACATTTTGTTGCAATGAAAAGGTCTTCCCGACGGTGGTCCCGAATGGCTTCTCCGAGAAGTTTCTCGTTCTCCCCCATGCCGTACATGTCGGCGGTGTCCAGAAAGGTCATGCCTTTTTCGATCGCCAGATGAAGGGTCCGGAGGGATTCCTCGCGGTCGCTCTGTCCGTAGAATTCCGACATTCCCATCAATCCAAGGCCAATCGAGGATACGGAAAGGCCACTTCTTCCAAGGCGACGCTTTTGCATCATCCATACTCCTTCGTCACAATTTCGGGGAATCCGATTCTTTTCGGACATCCTAGCAACAACGCGTGATCAAGGCAACGTGGAGCGTCTTGTCGATCATGGAAAATTCCCGAGGGTTTGTTATAATGCCCGGAAATCCCAGAGTCGAATTCCAATCCCTGGCAGAGCCAGATCAGGATCAAGCGAAACCAGGAGCTCCAGGACGCATCAGACCATCGGGAGTGGACGTGAAATACCTGAAAGACCCATCCCATCCGGACCGGCTCCGCATTTTTCTCCTGCGACATGGTCACCTTGAAAACTCGGAACGGCATGTGATCAATGGTTCGACGGACGTTTCCCTCTCTCCGGCAGGCCTTTTGCAGATGGAAATATGGAAAAATTGTTTTTCGGGAAGTTCTCTGGACGGTTTTTATTCCAGCAGCCTGCGGCGAACGATCGACGGGGTCCGGATTCTTTCGGAGGGCAGGGGGATTCCGTCGCAAGCCGTTTTTGGGTTCCGGGAAAGGTCTTTTGGGGATTGGGAGGGGATGACACGCGATAAAATTGAGCAACAGGACCCGGAAGGCTATAAAAGATGGCTCAAACTGGATCCGGAATTTGCTCCCCCGAACGGAGAGAGTCTTGCAATGTTCCGGGAAAGGGTCGTCGAGGCGCTGGAGGGAATCCTCGAAAAATCCTTCGGAAAGAACATCCTGGTTGTCGGACACAGTGGCGTGAACCGGATTCTTCTTCTCCGGGCTCTTGGCCTGGGGCTGGATCGCTATTTCGGGATCTCTCAAGACTATGCCTGTCTGAACATCATCGATTTTTATCGCAAGGGCCCTCCGGTCGTGCATCTCTTGAATGCTCCACCCGACTGGACGGAAAACCGGGCGATCCCGGCGCCATGAAGAACCGGCGCCCGGGAGTCGTCGTTGCGGGACTCCATTCAGGTTCGGGAAAAACCCTGGTGACCCTTGCCCTTCTTCAGGGTCTTCAAAAACGGGGCTACGTTGTTCGCCCCTTCAAGTGCGGCCCCGATTTTATCGATCCCCGATTTCATGAGTGGATTTCCGGGAGGACAAGCGTCAATCTCGACCCCTTCTTTTTGTCTTCCGGCGACATTCAGGCCCTGTATGACCGTATGACCGAAGGATTGTCGGGAGGTGTGGCTGAAGGAGTCATGGGTTTCTATGATGGCCTCGCCAAAAAGACTTCAACCTACGACCTGGCCCGGATTCTGGATCTGCCCGTCCTCCTGGCGGTGCATTCGAAGGGGATTGCGGAAACGCTGGCATCTGTCGTCAAGGGAGTTCGGGACCACCGTCCGGATTCACGTCTTGCGGGGGTCATTGCCGTCCAGACAGGAAGCCCCAAACATGGAGAGATTCTCTCCAGGGCTCTGGAGGAAGAAGGGCTTCCTCCTCTCCTCGGAACTCTTCCCCGTGACGAGAACCTGAAACTTCCGGAACGTCATCTGGGCCTTGTCGATGTCCGGGAACTGGAGAGGTCCGGTCAACTTGGAAGTCTTTCCCAACAGCTGGAGCATTTTTCCTCGAACTGGCATTGGGAAAAAATCGGAATCTTCTTCGACAGACCCTCTCGTGAATCTCTTTCCGGTCGCTCCGATTCACCCGATTCCCTTGTTCCTGGCACGAAGCGGTCCGGAAATCAAAAGAAACTTCGTCTGGGAGTGGCCTGGGACAGCGCTTTCCGTTTCTATTATCCGGAAAACTGGTCTGCGCTGGAGAGCAGGGGGATCGAAATTGTCTCCTTTTCGCCTCTCCAGGATCCCGTCCTGCCGGAAGAGCTGGACGGGATTTATCTGGGCGGAGGATATCCCGAGCATTTTCTGGAAGAACTCTCCCAAAATATTTCCTTCCTGGAAAGTGTTCGGAGCTTCCATGCAAGCGGAAGATTCATCTATGCCGAATGCGGCGGAATGCTGTATCTGACGGATGGTCCTCTGGAAAATGAAAAGATTCGGTGGGCCGGTCTCTTTCCGTACCGTTTTCGGATGAACGGCCATCTCCGGCGTCTCGGTTATGTTTCTGCCGTTCCCGTCGGCGAGGAAGGCTGGTTTTCAGGTTCATCTTCAATCCGGGGGCATTTTTTTCATTACAGCGAGCTTGTCCCGAAGAACCCGGCTCCCGAAGTGTCGCCGGGTTTTCTGGTCGATGGCCGTCCGGAAGGTTTTCGTTCCGGACCGGCCCTTGCCTCCTACATGCATCTCTATTTCCCGTCCAGTCCGCGGTTTCTGGAGGAGTTTGCCGATCAGCTTGAGAACAATCATTCGCACATGCGCAAGTCATCTCTCTTTTAAATGTATTTCGTTCTGTGAACGACAAGACGCTTCCCGGAGGGAGATTCCATGACACCCAGTGTTCTGATCATTTCGGAAAAACATCATCTGCATCTTGAAGGAGTGAAGGTCCAGCTCGAAAAGCGGGGAGGGTTCAAAAATGTTGCGGTCTTTGCTTTTCTGGAAGGCCGGGAAGCCTTTGGGCGCAAGCTCGGGAGTCTTCTTGCCGACTCGCGTCATCTGGCCGTTGTGACATTTGAGGAAAATCCGGCGGCCATTCTGGAGCAGTTTGACCAATGGTATCGGGAAGCCATATTGCCGGAAGCGGACATCCGTCCTGTTTTCGGTCTTCTGGAGACACCTTCTTTTATCCGGGCCCTTTCGACGACGGTCCGTCAACAGTTTGACCCGGAACAACCACCGGAGGAGCCGCCTGTCCCGGAGCCGGACAAGATCGAGGAAGAAAGTTTTCGGATTATTGATGAAGTTCTTTCGGGGTACGGATTCGAGGAGGAATGGCATCAGGTTGTCCGGCGGGCGGTTCATGCCGCGGCGGATTTCGAGGTGGCCGACCGCATGGACCATCATGTCGGAGCCATTGACACAGCCATTCGTGCAATTCATGGTGGCGCGAATATCATCGTGGACGTGCAGATGGTCGAAAGCGGCATTTCCAAGCCTCTGACAGGAAAATTCAAAACGGGCATCCGCTGTTTTGTGGGGGATGAGGACGTGGCATCCCGGGCAAAAGCAGAGGGAGTCACCCGCTCGACGATCGCCATGCGCAAGGCGATTCCTTATCTCGCCGGCAGTATTGTCGTGGTCGGGAATGCGCCGACGGCTCTCTTTGAAGTGTTGCGCCTGATCCGGAAGGAAGGCGTCCGCCCGGCTCTTGTGGTCGGAGTGCCGGTGGGGTTTGTGGGGGCGGCCGAGTCGAAGGAACTCCTGTCGAGACAGGCAATCGTTCCCTGGATTACGACGCGCGGTCCCAAAGGAGGGTCCACCGTGGCGGTCGCGATTATGAATGCCCTTTTGCGTATTGCCGATGCACAGGGGAAAGGGGGAGTCGGGTAGTCTGGTTCGGAGAGGATGCTGAATGGCCGGGAGGAGATCTTCAGATCCCCCCGATGAAAAATTGCGGGAAAAATGATAAGATTCTCCGGATCAAGACTTTGCCTTTTTTGAATAGCTTCCCGGGGCATCATGATTGGGCAGAGGACAGGCTTTCATTGCCGGAAAGAGGGCCTCTTTACTGCTCTGGCAAAGAGGTCTCAAAGGCGGACGGGAGACTGGACGGCTTGATTTCGGGCGGTGTTGATTCAATGGTCAAAGAATTGGTATTTTACCTTGCCCCGTTTCAATGTTGAGGCGGGGGATGAACAGCACATGAGAATGGAGGGAGTTTATTCATGGCTAAACACGTTATTACGATGCTTCCCGG
>JAKBTR010000023.1 GCA_021844275.1 Nitrospirota bacterium
GACTTGCCACAGAGAGAGAGGCATCGCCAAAATCCAGTCCCAGGAGTTTGCGAGAAAAAGTGTGCCGCCGACAATGGTCGGACTGATGATCCCCATGCGACCTCCGATGCGTTTTTTGGACAATTCTTTCCCGGATTCTGGATCCAGAACATACACATAATCCTCGCCGGCGATAAAAAGACGCCCGTCGGCGAAGGTTGGGGCCGAACGGGCGGAAGCCATCCGGTTCCATCTCCAGATCCGTTTTCCTGTTTTCAGTTCCCGTGCTTCATAGTCACCATTAACGGGCGAACCGACATAGACGATGTCTCCCGCGATCATGGGAACGCCTCCCTTGAATGCCGGTGGACGAGGTCCCCGTCGCATCTTTTTCTGCCAAAGGGTTCTTCCGGTTTTCGCATCGAACGCGACGATCACCGGTCGAAGAGAAACGTCTTTCCCGTTCTTTTCCGGTCGGGTGACTGTATCCATTACGACGATCCCCCGTGAAACGGCCGGAGAGACGTCTCCCATGCCCGTGTTGGCGGCACCACGAATCGTACGACTCCACAGCACCTTGCCGGTTCTGGCATCCAGACTGTAAAGACGCGGGGGTACTGCCATCGACAGAAAAATCCTTCCGGCAGAATAGGCCGGACTCGACATGTTGTCGTTTCCCTTCAGGCGAGTCGTCCACAAGGATTTTCCAGTCCGTCGGTCGAGCGCGTGCACACTCCCGGAACCAGTCGCAAAATACAGGACGTTTTTATGAATGGCTGGAGTCGGCATCGCTTCTCCGACCGATCCATGATGCCAGAGCACATGTCCGGTTTTTCGATCCAGAGCATAGATCCCGTTGTAACTGACATCCATCCCCCGAACCGCATATCCCGTCGCACGATAACGGACGACATTGGCGAAATTGAATCCGACCCCACCGGCAGAAAGATACACAAATCGACCTTTCACGATCGGGTTGCCCATCAGATGATTTCCGACCGGACTCGTCCTCCAGATAAGCTGCCCGGTCCTGGCGTTCAGGGCATAAGCGAACATGTCGTCGGATTCGGCATAAACGATACCATCCACGACGGAAACACCCAGGGCATTGCCATAAAACTGCGTCTGGACCGCTGCCGCTTCAATTTTTCCATCGGTGCGGCTGCCAAACGGCTCTTTTTCCTGAAGCGGCCAGGCGCGCGCTTCCGCAAATCGCCACCCTGCTCCGTCATAAAACCAGGAGGGGCCACCCTTCTTTTGATGAAAAGAGGCGTTATGTTCCGGGTTTTCGTTCATCTGTTCCCAGGCTCCGGGACCAAAAAACCGGTCCGCTCCCACCGGGGCGTTCTGGGGGAGATAGACTCTGGAAAAAGGACCTCCCGGAGCAACCGGCAAAGGATCGGCCGAGAGAGGATTCTCTTGTCCGCTCAGGACAAAACAGCAGAACAGAAGAATTCCCCTAATCATTGAGTCTTTCCTCTTTCTTTTCACAATGCTCACGACACACCTCGCTCTCGGGGGATCACCCTCACAAAACAAAAACGGGCACCCCCCAAGAAAGTGCCCGTTCGCTGAAAACTTCTTCCTTGTTTCATGAATTACATGCGGTGTCCAGACTCCATCATTCCGTGATGCATCATCATCATTTCCCGCCAGAGTTTTTTGACTTCCTCATACTGTTTCGGCGAAAGAATCAGATGCGCCCGGGAAACCATATCGGCATAGCTGTGCAGAATGAGCTTCTTGTGTTCGAGGATCTTGTCCATGTCTTTCTTGACATCGGACGTATCGATCTTCCGGTGCATCATGTCGTTCATGATGTCGAGGTGCAGGACTTTGATGTCCGCTTTTTCCATGATAACCGTCTTTCGGAAGGACTCCTTGAGTTTCATCAGACGATTGACCTGATCCCGGGACAATCCCAGGCGATCCTGATTCATCAGATAAAAAGGGATAGGTCCACCATGCATCATCATATGCATCATCATCCGATGGTGATCCATGTGGGCTTCTGCCCGGGTCACCCCGGAAAATCCGATGATTCCTGCCGCCATCACAAAAACGAAGATCGCTGCGATTTTACCTCTCAACATGTTCTCCTCCATTGCAAAACAATATAGGGGTTTCACGAAGGGAAGAAACGCGAACCTCCCCTCACCACGCATCTTTTATCACACAACATTCTGGAAAAAAGATGGAAAGAGGGATTCAATTTTAAATCGGAAGCTCGATCAGAAGTTCGGTTCCTGTCTGCTCCAGTCCGGCTTCCTTCAGGTTCCGCACGGACAGGGATCCTCCGTGAACACGGACGATTGCCGCCATAATGACGGACCCAAGCCCGAGGGAAATCTCCGAATCCGACAACGTCCGATCGATGGAAAAACGCCTCGTCCGTCGTTTTCCGAACGTTGCTGCTTCTTCCGGCTCAATACCAGGACCATCGTCGAGAACCCGGACTCGGGCCCGATAGAGACCATCTTCCATCTTGACCTTTTCGACGGTCACCTCGACAGAGGTCCGCGCGTACTTTCGAGCGTTTTGCAGGGCATTTCTGAAGAGTCTCTTGAGCAGAATCGGATCCCCGATGACCTTGACCGATTTTTGATCGGACAGGAGCCTGCTGGAAAGTAAAGGTTTCTTTTTCAGGTCGTTTTCTTCCCGTTGCTGAATCTCGGTCTTGAGGAGCTGCGTGATGTCCACTTCTTCCGCCGTTTTTCGGTATCGGGGATCTCCCACTTCCGCAATAAAAAACAGATCATCGATCATACGCAGGAAATAGTGGCTTTCCGCCTGTATGATCCGGACAAACCGCTCCCGGTCTTCTTCGGACATGGCTCTGCCATGGGAAAGAAGAGTATCGACGGACGCCCGGAGACTCGTCATTGGAGTCCGAAGATCATGCCCCAGTTCCTGCAACAGCTCCTGCCGCGCCCGGTCCGTCTCTTCGACGCGCGCAACCAGGCGTTCGATCGCGTCTGCCATCCGGTTAAAATCGGTCATGAGACTGCCCGCTTCGTCGAGGCGGGAAATCGGAAACCTGGCTTTCAGGTCTCCCCGCTCAAGACGCCCAAGCACGTCTTTCGCCTGCAGGGATTTTTGGCGAAGGTAGACGAATGTGATCAACAGGCCCGCGAAGGCGGAGGCCGCCATCGTTCCGAAAAGGAAGACGGACTGACCGAGAAGAGTGCGCTGAATGGCACCGGCATTGGGGATTCGTACCATGAGAAAAGTGGGGACATAAGAATCCAGCCGGATGATCATGTAGTCCGGCGTCAGATGAAAGGGGCGATAGTGGGCGACGATACCATGAATCTTCCGGGGTTTGACCAGGGATTTCCACTCTACCGGAAGAGGTCCGTAAGGAGATGTTTCGGCATAGATCCCGCCGTCTTGTCCCACGATCCAGACAGGCATGATCCCGAGCCCCAGTTTAATGCGCATCGCCTCGAAGATCTGAAGTGTCGCCTGATAGGACCCTCCCCGTTCGACCACTCTCGCCATGAATTTCAGGGCGGGATTCTGAACGGGACCTTCTCCGGCCTCGTTCAGACTGCGGATTCCCGTAATGATCGCGGCTCCCAGAACAAACGAGACGGAAAGGCTGATGAGAAGGAATTGCAAGAAAAGCTTTCGGTTCAAAATGCGTCGTCCTAGGCTTCCAGGCGATAGCCGACACCATAAACCGGTTGGATCTGGATCCGGTTGTCGGCGATTTCCCGTATTTTTTTTCTCAGGTGAGAAAGATGGGAATCGATCGTACGGTCATACATTTCCGACTGGTCGGACAAGGCGTCGAGAATCTCTTCCCGGGTGACCACCTCCCCGCCTCTCTTGACCAGAATACTAAGAATCTCAAACTCCTTTCGCCCCAGAGCAAGCTCCGCGTCTTCGACCCACGCGATCCGTTCAGACTTGTTGACGCGGATGTTCCGGTAGGTCAACCAGGTGTTCCGGTTGGTTTTCCTTTCCACCATACGGTCCATTCTGGCCGTCAGTTCATCGAGGCCGAACGGTTTTCGGATATAATCGTCCGCCCCCATGGACAAGGCCTGTACGGCCGACGGCTCGTCCGTACGAGCCGTCACCATAAGGATTGGGACAACGCTGTCTTTTTCTCGAATTCGCTTGCAAAGCTCGAACCCGGTGCCATCGGGAAGCTGGACATCCAGGAGGATCATGTCATATCTCCCTTCCGACAAACATTTCCAGCCGTCCGACAGAGAGGCGACAGAATCGATCGAATACCCCCTGTATGGCAGGCTCATCACAAGTGTCTGGGAAATGACCGGATCGTCTTCGACCAGAAGAATATGCTTCATGCGTCCAATCTCCAGAAGAACTGGTCTGACACCAGCAATTCTGCCGTCGAAGGTTCAATAGCGGATTTGCTGAACCCGGGACCAGCATACCCGGTTGTTGGAAAAATCCAACGCCTCCAGATGGGCGGATATCACTCTTCCCCCTTCTCTGGAAAAACGAGCCACCACGCCAAAATCCGCACCGATAAGGTGACCGGGAGAATGAATGGTGGAATTGCTGGCGTGTTGCATCTGGTAGAGGCGCTCCGAGGACAGGGCCCGTCGTTTGGCTTCCGAAGCAGTCACGTACTGGACTGACCGGGAGTTGACCAAACGGTCCACCAGAAATTCCCGAAACAGGATCATGGCGCGTCTGGCATCCTCCATGTTCTGAAAACGACGACGGGAAAGACTCCCCCCCAATCCGGTTTCCGGGGGACGATGAAAGCTTCCACCGACCTCACCCACTTCAACCGCCGGATAGGTTTTTCGCGGTTCGCAACGAGCCAGTCCCCGAATCAGATCCATTCCCGTCATTCTTGCCGCTTCTCGAATGCCAACCTGTCCGTTCCCTGCAGAACCCGTGGCACACCCTCCTTGAAACAACAGAGCTAAAAGGATAGCCAAAACGGGATACCATGAACTTTTTCTCCCTGCTCTTCTCTCCAGCTCTCCCTCCGGAATGAGAATCCCATTTCTTTGTTTCATTCTTCGAGCGAATCCTTCAGGCATTGGTCAGTGCATATGGCGATCGGAAAAACGATAGGATTGGCTGGATTTTTGGTCGGGGCGAAAGGATTTGAACCTTCGACTCCCTGCT
>JAKBTR010000058.1 GCA_021844275.1 Nitrospirota bacterium
CTTCCTATACGGAAGTCTGCACCTTCTGTCGCATTCGCCTCAAGGTCGCCCGGTCCGAACAGGACCAGGACGTCACCACCCGCTCCTGAAAGGGGCAATTTCTCCCTGCATCGTTAAAGAGGTCCTGCCGATGGCCGAACTCGTCAACCGTTTTTCCTATTCCCTGTCCCAGGGGAGCCAGTTCCGGACCTGCGAACGGCAATACTGGTTCTCGCGCTATGGTTCATGGGGCGGTTGGGAAAAAGACGCTTCGACGCTGGCCCGCGAAGCCTATCGTCTGAAGAAGCTGACCAACCGGTATCTCTGGACCGGGAACCGGGTGCACGAAACGATCCGACAGACCCTTTCCTCCTTGCGTTCAGGGGACAAACCCGAACCGGCTGCCGTCCGCGAACGCCTCCTCGAACAGCTTCGACAGGACTTCCGGGGATCCCGTGACCATCCCCGAAGAACCCCCGGTCCCAAGAACAAAGTGCTGCTTCTCGAACACGAGGATCCCGAAAGCGCCGTCTCGGATACTCAATGGAAAAGCGTTGTGGAAAGAGCCCTGTCGGCCATCGACGGGTTCTTTCGGTCCGAAGCTCTCCGTCTGATCCAGAAATTCGGCTACGCCTCCCTTCTCCGCAACGACGACGTCCTGGAATCCATGGACTCCGAGGCAGCCGATTTCGTTTTTCCCGTCTACGTGACCATCGATGTGGCTCTCGAAACGCCGGAAGGGATTCTGATTCTGGACTGGAAAACCGGAAAACCGGACGTATCCGGAAATCATGAAGAACAACTGGGCATATACGCGTTGTTTTCGAAGAGCAAATGGGCGATCGAACCCGAAAGGATCCGGTTTGCCCCGGTCTATCTCTCCTACACTCCGGAGCGCCTCGATCTTTCACCGGTCACGGAAGAGATGCTCGATCTCGCGACGAAGAACATCCAGTCGAATGCCGCAACAATTCTGGCAAAGATTGACGACCCCGAACGGGGAGTCGCCCGAATGGAAAACTTCCGGACCACCGACGATCCGGTCGAATGCCGACGCTGCGTCTACAGGAGCCTCTGTCCGGACGGACCCCTCGGCCCTCCGACACACCAGTCCTGAAGATGCCCGTCAGCCCATCCAGTAAGGCGCCAGTCCCTGCAGCCTTTCCCAGTCGATCATGAAATCCGAATGATTGTGGGTTTTCGTAACGGGGGGAGGTTCCTTGGGCGACCAGGAAAGATTTTTCATGAAGGGCTTCGTCAGGGGAAACCCGCTCCGATTTTTCAGAATGAGAACAGAGAATTTCTGAACGAGCCTGCTGGCGACTCCTTCCTGACGCTCCGAAAAAGAATGGTACTTTGTCACGATCCCGATTTCGCCCCCCGACAGCTCCACAACCGTTCCGATCGGATAAACCCCCATGCCCAAAAACAATTGCGTCGCCCAGCGCGGATCGAGGGAATCCTTGGCCGCATCGACGATCACTTTCAGCGCCCGGGAAGGGGATACTCCTTCCCGATAAGGGCGGTCGGTGATCAGCGCATCAAACACGTCGATCGTCATAATCGCCCGCGTCACCGCTCCCGTCTGCGCGAAATCACCGCCAGCAGGATACCCTCCGGCATCCCGGCGAAAGTGGTGCTGGCCAGCGACACGCGCGACCTCTTCCGGAAGCTGAAAATGTTCCCGGATCAGGCGTTCCCCGACAAGCGGATGCTCCTGGATGATGGCCCGTTCTCCAGAAGTCAGCGGCTCTTTCTTGTGCAAGATCTCCAGAGGAATTTTTAACATTCCGATATCGTGGAAGAGGCCGCAGATCCCCCAGAGGACGGATTCTTCGGCAGAAAGCTTCTGCGTGTTTGCCAGATAGAGGGATAGAAACAGAACGTTGGTGGAATGGACATAAAGATCATCATCCGTCGACTGGAGATGCGCCAGGAAAAGCAAGGCGTCCGGAAAATGCCTCCCCAGCTTTTCCAGGTCCTCTATGGCACGGACGAAAGGCCCTGTATCAATGGAAAAGGAAGAGCCTCCCCCTTTTTCCCGGATATCTTCGAACAAGGCCTTGTAACGCCGGACGAGATATTCGTGGAGTTGCGTCATCAACTCCGTCACCCTGGCGGGAGACAGGGGAACATCTTCCATGATCTTCCGCACGTCTTCCGAGGGGACGGTTATGTTCGTCGGCGCTTCTTCACCGATCTGCAACCGGGAAAGGTCGCCTTCGGAACGATTCGGATCGACCATCACCATCCGGATTCCGTGCGACTTCATCCTCTCGATTTCGCCATCCGACCGGATCAGAAAACGATGGGACAGAAAAGGCGTCTCGAGCCAGTTCTTGTCGATACCGACAACATAGTATCCGATTTTCAGATCATCCACGGAGATGGTCAGATACTTGTTCAAGACGTTCTCCTCCATCAGCGGGGGGCGGCGGTTGCCGGAGCAGAGGGAGACGAGCAGCCTTCCGGCTCGCGCCGGGAATGCGGTTGCAGTCTTCCTTCCCGGACAAACGGCAACAAGCCGATCCGGGAATACTTAAGTAAAAAAGGTTAGCAAAATAAGTACCATTGAATCCATGCCTCGCGGAATGCCTCCTTCGAACCCAAAGCTGCCCCGGAATCCGCGTTTTTCAGCCATAACTTCGTCGCTTCTCACAGCCTGAGGAGAGAAGGCCCGAGTTCCGTCTCCCCAAAAACCAGAAAAACACACCCGAACAAAATCACAGATGCCTTTGAAACACCCGTTCTGCTTCCCCCGATCCTGCGACAACTGAAAAATGGAATGACACCGATGACAAAAAAAGTGACACTCTGTCCGGTGCCATGTCTCCTCCAGGTGAAATATTCGCACACTCGGGTCCAGGGCATGGTCGGAAAATTTCCGGAAGACACTCTGGGCCAGATTCATGTCATAAACTGTTTTATATATAAATTAATTTAATCAAAATAAATAATATCAATTGCATTATTTTAAAAATAGAATATCATGTTTTTTTGATTCAGCAAAAAATAATAACTTATTTTATTGGAGGGTTTATGAAAAAAGTAACGACAAGCTTTGCTCTCTTGATCGCCAGCCTTGGATTCCTTGGCGGATGCGTTTCATTGAATTCAAGTTCTATTTCCGATGTTTCAAACGCGTCCTCCGGCCAAGCCATCAAGGTCACAGTGTCCGGAGATCTCGGCATCCTGCACCTCATCGCGCCGAAAGATCTCACTCCAAAAGCGAACCAGGAGCTTCTTTCAAAATGCTCCAGCGGCAAACTGACGGATGTCCAGACCCAGTTAAGCACAAGAGACTTCCTTGGAATCGTACAAATTTATAAGGTAAGAGCGTCTGCCATTTGTCAATAAGAAACTCTGTCAGGATTTTCGGGTGTTACAGGAATTGAATCACCCGGATCCCTTTATGGCCGCCCCTTCGGAGAGTATCCGAAGGGGCTTTTTTATTTTCTTATTCTCCGCCGCGATCCTGCTTCGATTTCCTGACGGAATACGGCCTCCGTCTTCTTGTCCACTTTCCGTGGACACATCATTGAAAGTCCGCTTTGTGGAGGGGTATTCTTGTTCTCCGGCAATACTTCCGGCGGGATCATTGTCCCTTTTGTATCTTGCGGCGCATCAAAACCGTTTTCCTGCATCCGGAATACAAGCAAATGTTTTTTCAGGACGAAGAGGTGAAGGAATGACTTGGTCGGGAAGAATCGGGAATCTTGTGTCTTGAACATTGGGGTGAGTGAGGGGTTTCGAACCCCCAACCCCTGGAGCCACAGTCCAGTGCTCTGCCCTTGAGCTACACTCACCATGCGCAAAGCAGAAAGTCGTCATTGGAAACAACGAAGACCATTCTAAATCAGTTTTCACCGGCATCGCAAGCCGAAGGTTTTCACAATCGGAACATTCTTCCATGAGCGAGTCCGATTTCCGGATCTTCCGGGGCGTTCCCTGGAATCCCGTCTACTATCTCCGGTCCCCGTTCAGGGACCCGGGATCCCCACAAATCCTGATCGACCGGAGTCTCCTGTTCGGCTGGAGTTTCGTCGTATGGAAAACCGGAAAGGAGCAGGTTTTTCCTTCCGCAGACGCAACCGGGATCTTGGGCCAGGATTGCCAGGCTTTCCTGAAGGACCTTGTATCGGGAGAAGGTCCCCATCCCTCGCTCTCCCCTCCATTCCAGCAAGGGTACCTTTTCCTGATCCCTTATGAAGCGGGAGAATTGTTCGAACCGGCGGGAACCCGTCCGATCGACTCGCGATCGCCGCTATTGATCCTGGAATGCCTGGAAGTCGTCGCTTACCACCACCCGACCAGGACACTGTTTCTGCCTCCTTCCGCCCCGGAGAGTCCGAAGGATGGGTCTTTCCTGAAAAAGACTCCGCCCCGGAGCGATCTTCCGGCCCTTTTTCTCAGACCCTCTCTGTCGTTCGACGACTACAAGAAAAAAATACTCTCCATCCGGGAGTCCATCGCCAGAGGAGATTATTTTCAGCTGAACTTCGCCCTCTCCTTCGACACGGACACCGATTGCCCCATCGATTACCTGTCCCTTTACAATCACCTCGCCACCACCAATCCTTCTCCCGGGATGGTCTTTTTCTCATGGGAGAAACGGACGCTCGTTTCGAACTCTCCCGAACGGTTGTTCACTGTGTCCGGAAACCGTATCGTCACCACGCCGATCGCCGGAACACTTCCGGATACGGGAAAGGTCGACTCGCCAGACGAAGACTTCCGCTCCGATCCGAAAGAGCGGGCCGAGCACATCATGACCGTCGATCTTCTCCGCAACGATGTCGGTCGGGTCTCCCTCCCCGGAAGCGTCCATGTCCCGAGGTTTCTGGACGTGGAACGCTACGCCCATCTGCGGCATCTGGTATCGGATGTCCGGGGAACGCTCAAACCCCGGACATCGCTTTGGGAGATTCTGCAGGCATTATTCCCCGGCGGATCGGTGACAGGCGCCCCCAAGATCGCGGTCCGGAAAGACATCGCGCGCCTGGAAGATTCCCCACGAGGTTATTATTGCGGAACGCTG
>JAKBTR010000026.1:0-4644 GCA_021844275.1 Nitrospirota bacterium
GCCTCGCCAGAACTCTCTGGGTACTGGGTCTCCCTATCGGAATGGGTCTCTATCTCAAAGATCAGGCGAAGGTCAAAAAACAGGCGGGGAAATCCTGAAAAAAACTTGAGGGAACAGGGTGCATCGAGACGACCGGGAGTTTTCCGGAAAGGGTTCCCTCGACCTCTTCCACAAAGAGGAGAGCGGAAAACTTCCCCCTCATCTATCATCCGTCAAACTTTTGCCGGGCGGAACAGGAGTGACTGAGAGTGTCCCTGTACCTATAGGACTATAAGCCCTTTCCGAAGCGCCCGGTCATGCCATCCCGAAAAGAGCGGATCAGCACCCTGTATCCCTGCAGTTTTTTCGGTCTGTTCTGCAGGATGTTCAAGGCATAGTCCATGAATTTCACCAGGATGAAAAAAGCCCGGACAGACCGGTACTGATCGATCTTTTCATTCAAATATCTCTGCATCAGAAAAGCGTTTCGCATGCCATAATAGATGCTACGGTCCGAAATGGGGTTGTTTTCGACCTGATAGATCTTTTTCTTGTCGATGCGGGGATCCCTGAGATAAAGAACGGGCGTATGGAAGTGAGCAAGAAATCCATACACCGAATCGTCTCCTCCCAGGAAAAATCGCTTGTCCGGCAATCCGATCTTCTCCACAACCGACCGGTGGATCAGCATTCCTTCGAAACACCCCGTGTTGATCGTACAAAACGAAAACCCTTTCCGGAAGGAAATATCCGGCTGAAAAATCCGTCTGCCCGTTACCGGACTGATATATCCTTCCCATTCATGGGGCAATCCATCCTGAAAATACTTTCGGGGATGGATACATTTGGAGATGTCCGAAAAAGCGAGTTGGCCCTGAAGGCATCCGTCATCAGGCTCCACATCGTCATCCATCATCCAGAGCCAGTCGCAATCGAATTCCAGTGCCTTCTTGACTCCTTCGTGGAACCCCCCCGATCCCCCTTCGTTTTTGGGAAGGCGGAGATAAACGAAATCCATTCCCGTTTCACGAAGAGATTGCCGTCGGACCTCCCATTGGGTCTGGGTATCTGCCGGCGGGAGCTCCGGGAGAATTTTCTGGGCATAAAGAATTTCGGCCGTGCCATCTGTGGACGCGTTGTCGATCAGGACAAGACCATCGATCGGCCTCGTCTGACGGAAGAGACCGTCAAGACATTCCAGCAGCAGATCCTTGCGGTTGTAAGTCACGAGAACGGCAAAAACCTTCTCAGAATTCCCTGTCAAAAGACTTCCCTCCGGTCCTGAACTTTCTCCGATCATGATTTCTCATATGCACGCTGATCTCTCCGGACAACGAAAGGGCACGATGTCGTCTTTCGAGATACACGCTTCAACCTTTTGCTCAAAAGACTTCTTGATGACGACAACCGGAACTCCACGACGTATCATAAGGAATTCATCAGCAATACGGATGCCATACCCGGAGAGTTTTTAGCATAAAGCCCTCCCGCATTGGCGATTTTTCGGGAAACAGAGACTTCTGGCGCTTGTTTTGCATTCACGAGTTCGACGTTTCACTCCGATTTTTTCCATTTGGAAGAGGTTTTCCTGTTTATGAAATTACATACAGTCCTCCCGGTCTTTTCCCTTTTTCTGACGCTCCTGGCTCTCGGCCTCACCGCTATCGTGCGCCGCTGGTCCGCCTCGACCTTTGCGGCTCTTCTTGTCCTCTTCTGCTCGCTGGTTCCAGGACTGGCCGATTTTGCGGCTCTCCGAATCCACAATCTTCCCCACCTGGAACTCGCCTTCAGGGTGGCCTTCGCGGGCGAGTGTCTGAGCGCTGCATCCGTGCTTCTCTTTTCCATCCTGTATTCCAGGGTTCAACCGGTCGCCCGGTTTTTCGAAATGGGCGTTCCCCTCACGATCGCCGGACTGGGGTTCGTCTTTTTTGTCATGAGCATTTTCCTGGACAACCATTTGTTCCGTCTGTTGTCCTTGCCACAAACCCGTTCGATTCTCCTGCTCAGTGGCCCGGGACTTTCGGCGATCAGCCTGTTTCTGATCGGAACGCTGCTGTTCTCTCTTTACCAGATGACGCGGACCTATCTGGCCGCCGATACGATGGACCGATGGAATATCAAATACCCGCTGATCGGGGTGTCCCTCTGGTCCTTTTCCCTGATCCTGCTGCACACCAACCAGCTCACAAGCAACGGATTCGACCGGTCGTTCCTGCTGCTCGAACACATCGGTCTCCTCGCGATGGACGCTCTTTTTCTGTATGCGTTCCTGATACAGAGAACCGAAGAAGTCGCCCTCTCCCTGACGCGCAACACCATCAACCGGTCCGTCCTGATCCTTCTCGGCGGAGCGGGATTACTGGTGCTGGGCGGCGTCGGAACGACCCTCGGAACACTTGGTCCCGTCTGGGGGAAACTCTCCTCCAGCCTGACGATCTTTCTGGGTCTCGGCGCATTCGTCGTCGTGTTTTCCTCCGACCGCCTCCGGCGGGAACTCGAAAGTTTTCTCGGTGTCCATGTCTATTCCAACCGGTACGATTATCGGAACGCCTGGATGACCCTGACACGAGCCCTCGCCGATTCCTCCCGTTCGGGCGATATCATCCCGACTCTGATGGATCAGACACGGGAGATGACCCTCTCCCCTTCCCTGTCGTACGCGACCATCACGGAATCGAACGAACCGGTCCTTCACCTGCAGGAAACCCTGGGCTGGAAACCGGACCGTGACTCCCGGAAACAATCGCTCGTCCCGGACTGGATCCCCCTGTTTCACAAGGGGGTTCCCATCCACTCCTCCGACACCCCGGACGTCCTCAAAAGCGAAAACGGGAAGCCGTCCTCTCTGGAACCCCTTTTTCGGAGCTTGAACGCCAGCTGGATCGTTCCTCTTTCCTACCAGAACCGGCTCCTGGGCATTCTGGGCCTGAACATCAAAACCCGTGGCAGGCTCACGATCCGGGAAGACCGTCTGTTTCTTCAGGCCCTGGCCGCCCAGTGGTCCAGCCTCCTGGTGAACGCCTCCCTTTCCCGGGAAATGGCCGGGAAACGGGAAGCCGAATTTCTCTCAAGCCTCCGGGCTTTCACGTTTCACGACCTCAAGAACGCAGGAGTGGCCCTGAAGCTTCTGGTCCACAACGCTCAGAAAAACATCGATTCCCCCGAATTCCAGCAGGAACTCCTGTTCTGTCTCCAGAACATCTCAGAGCAGATCGACTCTTCCATGTCCCGGCTTCTTTCCCCGTTCCAGCAGGAATATTCCAAAACCATGAGTTTTAACCCGGCCGCTCTGATTCAGAGCACTGTCCGGGCCTTGAACTGGGACAACCTTCCCGGGCTCGCGGTCAAACTCTCCCTTTCCGAGATTCCGCCCGTCACCGGCAATCCCCGGGTCCTCGAAACAACTCTCCGGAACCTCCTGATCAATGCCCGGGAAGCTCTTGAAGACACAGGTGAGATCCTGATCGAAACCCGGGCCGAGTCCGACCAGTTGATCCTGATCGTCGCCGACAATGGCCCGGGTATGTCCCGGGAATTCATCGAAACGCGACTTTTCCGGCCATTTCAGACAACCAAGAAAAAAGGAACGGGCCTGGGTCTTTTCAGCTGCAAGCTCCTGATCGAGCAAAGCGGAGGCACCATCGAAGTCCATTCGCGGGAAGGCGAAGGCACCGAATTCCGGATCATTCTCCCGACCGCATCTTCTTGACGACGATTTTCAGGTTCTTCAGCTCTCGATAAATTTTCTAGACTCTTTTCGTTTCCTCATCAGCTCCAATACAAGATTTACCTTCATACATATGTGTTTAAAAAAATAACAACCCAAAAACTCTCCTTCCGGAAGCTCTCCGTAACACAAGAGCCGAATCCAACATTTATTATTTTTTATCAATAACTTAATAAGTTGTAAAATTTTTTGACAGGAGGAAAAATTGCCTCTCTGTCGCCATACCGTGCTTGCCGGACCAGGGGTTTACCGTCCAAACCAAACCGACGATTTCCCCTCTTATCGAAATTCCGCAAATCGACGACGTTTCGGACCTGAGGTCTTTGTCCGTCAAACACCCCAGAAGATTCTCCAAAACGATTTTTCCCCTCTTTCCATATCATCCCCCCATCCCTCCCGGACAGGAGTTCCAAGTTTTGGCAAGAGTTTTGCTCGAAGTGTATCCGAACATTCCCCTATTGGGGTTGGAGTGATATCGACATCTGGAGGGTCTCATGCAAAAAGTCCGGAAAGCCGTTTTTCCCCTGGCCGGTCACGGTACCCGTTTTCTGCCCATGACCAAGTCTTCTCCCAAGGAAATGCTCCCCATCATCGACAAGCCCGTCGTCCAGTATGTCGTGGAGGAAGCGGTCGAATCAGGGATCCGCCAGATCGTCATGGTCACGGGCCGGGGAAAGAGGGCGATCGAGGACCACTTCGACATCTCCTACGAACTGGAAGACGTCCTCCGCAAAAAGAATAAACTCGACATCCTCTCGGAACTGCAAAGGATTTCTTCCCTTTCGGAAATCACCTATATCCGGCAAAAAGAAGCCCTGGGTCTGGGACATGCCGTTCTGTGCTCGGAGATGGTGGTCGGAAACGAACCCTTCGCCGTCGCCCTGGGAGACGAAATCCTTTATGGCCCCAAGTCGGGACTCGCTCAGCTTCAGGAAGCC
>JAKBTR010000026.1:4654-5005 GCA_021844275.1 Nitrospirota bacterium
GCTCCGAGGTCAGCCATTATGGGATCGTGGATGGCACGCCCGTCCGGGACGGTCTGTTCCGTGTCGACCGTCTCGTCGAAAAGCCGAAGGCCCAGGACGCTCCATCCGACTACGCCATCATCGGCCGATACATCCTGACACCCGACGTGTACGATATTCTCAAAACCCAGAAGCCGGGCGTCGGAGGGGAAATCCAGCTGACGGACGCTCTCAACACCCTGGCCCGTCAGCGACCGGTCTATGCCATGGAAATCCAGGGCGACCGCTTCGACACCGGCGACAAGATGGGTTTCTTGAAAGCCACGGTTCATTTCGCTCTCAAAAGAGGGGATCTTTCGGAAGAGTTCCGCC
>JAKBTR010000016.1 GCA_021844275.1 Nitrospirota bacterium
TGACCTCTTCGCCAACGGTCTGATTGTTTATGGTCTTCCTTCGTCCGTCACGCTTGCCCCGCCATCCAGTGGTCTTTTTTTTCCAGGGTTTCAGACCGGGATTGTCCTGTCTGTTCCGATTTTTAGTGGAATGAGTGTGATGCACGGAACAGAGAAGGCGAAGGCCGTTTTTCACAAGGAAGTCGCAGACACGCGCCTGGCGGAAATTCGTGTTGCAAGAAATGTTCGAAAAGCCTGGTTCGATCTTGAAACGCAACGCAAAAAAATCGATCTGGACCAAACGGAGGTGGAGAATGCGACGGTGAACCGGGCTATGGTTCAACGAAGCTACGACAAGGGGCTCGTGGACAGCGTTACCCGTATACAGTCCCAGGCCGAATTTGTCATGGCTCATGAAACTCTTATCGCGGATCAGTTTCGTTTGAAAATGATTCTTGACGAGCTCGATTGGCAAGTGGGGGCTTGGCCATCAGACTTCTCCGGAGCATCAAAAGGAGGCGGCGCGGAAGGTCCCGGAGGCCTGCCAAAATAATCTGCAAAGTTAGTGCCTGTCAAGGCGTTCTCTTGTCTTTTTTCCCCCGTTGCACTACCATTTCTGGCAATCAGCGAACGAGCAAAAATCGTCACGGATTTTGCTGAAACAGAAAGGACAGGGCATCTGCGAAAATTCCGGATGCCTGGATAGCAAGGAAAGGAGGTGTCCATTGCGCCCAAGGAAAAGAAGAAAAGTCTCCATTGTCGGGGCCGGAAACGTGGGCGCAACCACAGCCCAGAAGATCGTAGAAAACGGGCTGGCGGATGTTGTTATTCTGGATGTGCGCGAAGGCATGGCCCAGGGGAAAGCCCTGGATATTCTGGAGTCGGGGCCCCTTTTGGGGTTTGATACCCGGATCGTAGGCTCGGGAAACTATGAGACGATCGAAGGGTCATCTGTTGTTGTCGTCACCGCCGGGTTCTCCCGGAAGCCGGGCATGACCCGGGAGGATCTTCTGCATAAAAACGGCGACATCATGATTGAGGTCGCGGGAAAGATTCGCAAGCATGCACCCGAGTCCGTGGTGATCATGGTGACGAACCCCATGGACCTGATGGCTTATATGCTCTGGAAGGTGACCGGGTTCCCGCGGGAACGGGTCATCGGAATGGGCGGGGCACTGGATTCTTCCCGCTTCGCCTATTTTGTTTCCGAAGTGACGAACACCTCGGTTTCGAACATCCAGACGATGGTTATGGGTGGACACGGGGACGATATGGTTCCGCTCCTGGAATTCTCGACGATTGCCGGAGTCTCCCTGAAAAAAGTGCTTGATCCGGCGGTTCTGCAAGGGCTGGTCGACCGGACGCGTGACGGCGGTGGAGAGATCGTTCGTCTCATGAAGGATTCGTCCGCCTACTTTGCCCCGGCCGCTGCCATTTACTCGATGATCGAATCGATTCTTCACGATCGTCACCGCGTAATTCCCAGTTCTGTTTATCTGGAAGGAGAGTATGGCGTCAAGGGTGTCTTTTCAGGCGTTCCCGTGCAGATCGGCAATATAGGACTTGAGAAAATTGTTCTTCTTCCTCTGTCGACTGAAGAGGAGGAGGCCTTTCATCGTTCGACAGAGTCCATCCGTCAGGGAATCAGCACGATTGAACGGCTTTTTCCCGACCTGGGACGCTCCTGACCGAAAATGAATCCACAGGATGTTTTGCCGGCGGATAAAGTTCCCTGGGGCCGTCCGGTTTTTTCGGGGTATATGTGAGACGCGGCGAGAGACTTTTTCGAAGCCGCTTCTTTGTCCTTGGAATCTCTGCTGTTCCGATTGTCCTGACCCTATTATACATGGGATTTATTGCCCACAGGCATCTCCAGCAAAGAGGAACAGTGCCGGCCGACACCCACCCTCTCCCGGAAGCGGAAGTCCTGATCCGTCATTTTCATTACTCCCGGACGGTTGACGGCAAGACAAAATGGTTTGTTGAAGCAGACCGGGCTTCTCTCGGGAAGGACGAATCCCGGACAAGAATATGGGACCTGAAAGCACGGATTCGCATTCGACGGGATCTCAGGCTGGTTGTTACGGGGGAAAAAGGCATCATCGACCAGATACGCCACCGTTTTTATGTGGAAGAAGTGACGCGTCCGGTTTCGGCCCGTTTTTCCAATGGCCTGACGGTTGTTTCCTCCCATCTCAATTATGTGGACCGACATGATCAGATTCGCACGGACGGACATGTGATCATTCTCGGACCAAACATGATCATCCAGGGACAGGGGCTGCAGTCCGTTCCCCGAAACCAGATGTTTCGGATCGACCGGAAAGTGCGTGCCGTCTTTGCCAATTGAATTGACGATGAGCCAGAATCATTCAGCATGTCGAGCGACCCGGCGCGGAAGAGATCGTTCTTCGTTTTTCTTCCCGCCTGCTGTTTTTTTCCTGGTCTTGCAGGTATTTTTCTGCAGGATCGCGTGGTGCGAACCTCCAGCCTCGACGGTGATCAATGCCGACAGGATGCTGGCGGAAAACATCCAGAATGAAATTCATTTTGTCGGGCATGTGCATTTGGTCAAAAAAAATCTGGTTTTGAAGTCGGACACCCTCGACGTTTTTTTTGTCCCTCCTTCCAGGGGAGCCACGTTGATGGACAATATGCATGCCCGGCAGAAATCCCAGAAGATTCAGACCATGATTGCGATCGGCCATGTGTATATCAAGAAAGGCAACCGCGTCGCTTATGCGGGGAAGGCGGTCTATGTGGCCCAGGGTCACTTTTTTATTTTGACCCGCCTTCCGGTGGTCATACAGAATGGAGACCGGATATCTGGAGAAAAAATCACGTTTTTCACCCGGATCGACAAGAGTCTCGTTCAGGGGCACAGTCTGATGCTCCTTCATCCCGCCGGGAAAAAGGGAAACAAGGACAAAAAGCCGGCAGTGAAGTCGACCGACTCCAGAGGAAAGGGTTGACCGCGTGTCCATAGAGGTCCAGAACCTTCGAAAGAACTATCGGAAGAGATGGGTGGTGGACGGGGTCAGTATCAGCGTGAACCAGGGAGAGGTCGTCGGACTCCTTGGTCCGAACGGAGCAGGGAAAACGACCACTTTCTATATGATCGTTGGCCTCGTTCGGCCCGATGGAGGTCAGATCCTGATGGACGACCAGGATATATCCCGTTACCCGATGCATGTTCGGGCCCGGACGGGAATCAGCTATCTTCCTCAGGAATCTTCGATTTTTCGCAAGCTGACAGTGGAGGAGAACATTCTGGCAGTCCTTGAATACATGGACCTCTCCCGCGAAGAGCGTCAGGATCGTCTCGAGCGATTGCTGGAAGAGCTGAATATCGCTCATCTGGCAAAAAACAAGGCTTATACTCTCTCCGGCGGAGAGAGACGGCGCGTTGAAGTATCGAGGGCACTGGCAACGAAACCCCGCTACATCTTGCTGGACGAGCCGTTTGCCGGGGTCGACCCGATCGCAGTGATCGAAATCCAGAAGATTATTGCCCAGCTCCGCCAGAGCAATATCGGCGTTCTCATTACAGATCACAACGTCCGGGAAACACTCGAAATCACGGATCGGGCCTACGTCATCAACCAGGGAAAGATCCTGGAGGAGGGAACACCCCGAAAGATCGCTTCCAGTCCAAAGGCGCGTGCCTTTTACCTGGGAGAAAAGTTCACTCTCAACCCGGCTGTCATGGAGGAGGAGATTTGATTCGCCAACGTCTGGAAATCAAGCTTGGCCAGAAGATGGTGATGACCCCCCAGCTCCAGCAGGCCATTCATTTGTTGATGCTTGCCAAGCTGGACCTGAGAGAGGAAATCTTGCAGGAAACCCAGACCAATCCGCTCCTGGAGCTTGAAGAAGACAACGACTGGGACGAACCGACGACGGAGGGCTCGATCGATACCCCCCCCTCAGAAGGGGAGGATCGTGATGCTCTCCCGGAAGATGGAGCGGTTCCCGATCCATTGATGAGCTGGGACTATTCCCTTCATGAAGACATGGACGATTCGGGACTTTATCAGGAAGAACGATCCATCCGTGAGGATCCGGAAAGCGATTTTTCCTACGAGAAGGTCCTGGCTGCCCCGACCACCCTGGAGGACCACCTCACCTGGCAGATTTCTTTCCGGGAAATGAGGCCGGACGAAAAAGAACTGGCCCATTTTCTGATCGGGAACATCAACGAAGATGGTTACCTCGCGGTCTCGGAAGAGGAAGTGCCAGAAAACTGGCGAAAAGATCCCGACATGTTCCCACGGGTTCTTTCCTGGGTTCAGGAGTGCGATCCGCCCGGAGTGGCCGCCCGGAACCTGAGGGAATGCCTGATGATTCAGGCCCGTCTTCTGCATCTTGAGAAGACGGTCGTCTGGTCGATCCTGGATAGCCATCTCGATGATTTCATGGAAATGAAGTACAAGGGAATCGCCAAGGCTCTTTCTGTTTCGGTGGAAGAAGTACAGAATGCGGCCCAGATCATCCGGAAGCTCGAACCGAAACCGGGGCGCCCCTATTTCCGGGACATGGCAACTCCCATTTCTCCGGATGTTCGTTTTTACGATGCGGGAAACGGGGAAATCAGGGTTGTTCTGAACGAGGAGGGAGTTCCGCGATTGAGGATCCAGTCCGCGTATAAGTCGCTTCTGAAAACCATGGAAAAAAAAGACAAGACACGGGAGTATATTGAAGAAAAGCTTCGATCAGCGATGTGGTTCATGAAATCGATCGAGCAGCGGAAAAAAACCATTTTGAGGGTGTCTGAGGCTATCCTTCGACATCAGGAGGAATTCTTCCGGCGTGGACCTTTGGGTCTCAGACCTCTTGTGCTGAAAACGATCGCGCAGGATCTGGGATTGCATGAATCGACGATTTCTCGGGTCACAAACCAGAAGTACGCCGAAACACCGTTC
>JAKBTR010000099.1 GCA_021844275.1 Nitrospirota bacterium
TCATGACCCTCCATCGGCATGTCAGAAACGCTCCCATTCTCGAAGATTACCCGTTTCTCTGGATTGACGGGGTCCCCTCAAAGAACCCGGACAATGCGGACAAGCTGTTTCTTTTGGTCATTCTGGGGGAAACCTCCCGGGGAGAAAGGAAGATCCTTCGATTTGAGAGTGCGTTTCGGAATTCCCGGGAAACTTGGGATGAGCTCTTGAAGGACATGAAAGACAAGGGACTTCTGTCGCCCCTGCTGGTCATCGGCAGAGAGGATCTCGGGTTCTGGCCCTCCATCCGGACAATCTTTCCGTTGACCCGCAGACAGTTCTGCTGGAGGCAAAAAGAAAAGATCGTTCTGGAAAATCTTCGGCAGGAAGATCGGGGACTGGTCAAAAATCGTCTCCGGGAAATCTGGCAGGGCCAAAGTCGCATGGAAGCGGAAAAACGATTTCGGAGATTTCTCGGAACGTACAGGGGAAGCTGTCCGGAAGGGATGGCGGGTCTGGAGAAAGACCGGGAGGCTTTGCTGGAGTTCTTCCATTTTCCGGCAGAGCACTGGCCAAACATTCGAGATACCGGCTGCGTCTATCTTCCTGACCTGGAGGCGGTTCGCTCACCCATGGAGCACTCCTGCCTGTTCTAAAAACAGGTTTTTTGTCGGGTACAGAAACGGGTTCAAGGGTTGCAGAAGGAACCTGGAGCCAATCGTTTCGGGAAAAGTCCTGAAATTGGTGGATTGCGATTCGGCCGGCCCGGCCGGTTGAAGGAAGAAATCCTCCCGGACATCCCGGAGACTGGTTGAATCGGAAAGAAAACAGGAAGCTTGCACAACCCGCTTCTCTCTCATTGGTGTTCCCTCCTTTCTTCACCGAAACACAACATTTTGACACTATTTCAGGGAAAAATGAGGATGTTTGCATGATAAGGAGGAGGCCTTCCTGTTCCTTATCATGACGTGCTCCAAGAATTCCGCGAGGAAGGACATTCTTCCGGACCGGAAAGAAGATTCAGCGAATCCTGCAGAAGCGACCAGCCCTTCGCAGTATTCCTGTTTGTCTCGATGAAAGGAGGGTTCGATGAGGAGCAAGAAAATCCCGGACGGGACGGCATCCAAAACCATGTTTTTCTCATCCATTCTCTGGTTGGCAATCGGTACGACGCTGGGGTTTGTGACCTCGCTGAAGCTCGCGTACCCCGACATTCTGGCCGGAACGCCCTACCTGAACTTTGGGCACATCCGGCCCGTTCATGTGATGACCGTGTCCTTCATGTGGATCTCCATGGCGTTCGGGGCGGCCATTCTTTACATGACCCCACTTTTGTGTGGAACAAAACTTTGGAGTGAACGGCTCGGAATTTTCAACGCCTGGATGTGGAACCTGGGAGGTTTCATCGCCGATGTGGGTCTGGATCTCGGGTTCGAATCCGGTCGGGAATACTCCGACTTCATCTGGCCGGTGGATGTGTATGTCATGGCGTTCATCCTGGCTCCGCTTGCCCTGAACCTCTACATGACGATTCTCCAACGGAAGGTGAAGGGGATCTATCCGACACTCTGGATTTTCATGGCCTGTCTCCTCTATTTTCCGACGGAGTATTCTTTGTCCCAGTCCGTGGAGATCTTTCATGTGACCGGTCTCAACGAAGCTCTCCTGACCTGGTGGTCCGCGCACAACCTCTTCGGTCTCTGGATTACGCCGATGTCGATGGCCGTGGCCTACTATATGGTTCCCAAGCTCACCGGGAACCCTCTGTACAGCCACAAGCTTGCCCATCTCAACTTCTGGTCCCAGTTCGCATTCTACTCCACGCCGGGAGCCCATCATCTCATGGGGGCGCCAATTCCCGAATGGCTCAAATCCTTTGCTTCCGTGTCCGGCGTGCTGATCCTGGTGCCGTCCATGGCTTTTCTGGCCAACATTCTGCTGACGATGTACGGAAAATGGCGCCTGTTCGTGGAAGTGCCCGCTTTACGCTGGGTGGCCACGGGAACGCTGTTTGCCATCCCCCTGAACTTCCAGGGCGGTTTCCAGCAGACCCGCGCCATCAACTGGTATATCCACGGAACACACTGGATTGTGGCCCATGCCCATCTGGGGATTCTCGGCTTTTCCACCTTCGTGGAAATCGGTGGAACGTATTACGGTATTGAGCGGCTTCTGCGGAAGAAGTTCAACCCGACACTGGAACTGTGGCACTATTGGCTGACCTCCATCGGATTCATCATCTTCTGGACGAGTCTGACAGCCGCCGGTTTGATTCAGGCCGCAGCGAAGGTGTACGAAGTGCCGTACATCGACTCCGTGGTGGCAACGCATCCTTACATGGTCGCCCGGTCCTGGGGCGGATTCCTGATCATCACCGGTCAGTGGATCTTCCTCTACAATGCCTATCGAACAGCCACATCACCGTCCACGGTCTCGACGACGCCCGTTGCGGAAGGAGCGGTCAGCACATAAGTCCTGCGTGTTTTTCATTCCCGAAATGGAGAAGGGGGGCTCCCGGAGGCCCCCTTCAGGGTCCAGAAATCCGGACGACCGGAAGGAGCATGGACAGATGAAGGAGCGCCGGATGGACTGTCTGGTTCAGGACAGGCGCCTCATACCAACGTTTGCACAGATGTGGAGAGACAGAAGTCTTCACCCGGACATTGTCTTCAGAATCCGAAGACGCACCCCCCCTCGGAAAAAAAAACCTTTGTGATAAACTCCTTTCGAAAAAACCCGGTCCGTCCTTAACGGAACGCGCACCGTTTCTCTGTGTGTTTTACAAAAGCCGGATCGTTCGGTGTCGGAACACAAGAAACCGGATTGCCTCTGATGAGAATGCCTCGCCCGGCAGCAGTGATCCCTCTCGCGGAGAAACCACGTGCCTCTTGATGAACATTCTGTCCAGGCTGTCCAGGCCAGCCGTTGGTTTCAATCCCCATGGATGGTGCTCGTGACCGTCCTGTTGGGGACAAGCATGCCTCTGGCGGACACCACGAGCATGAATGTCGGACGGTTCTTCATTACGCGTGCGCTGGATTCCGATCCAAATGAAGCACGCTGGCTTGGTGGAGGATACAGCCTGTTCGTGGCCATCGGTATCCCTTTGTCCCACCGCCTGCTCAGCTTCTTTCCCCCAAGAACGCTCTATACGCTCGCCACCCTGGCATTCATGACCGGATCCGTCATCTCCATGAATGCCCACTTCATGCCGGGCATGATGCTCGGAAGGTCCCTTCAGGGAATTGCAGGAGGGATTCTTCTTCCGTTGTCGGTGACATTGTTGACAGCCTCCTTTCCGGAAGAAAAGCGGGCCACGGGACTCCTTCTGTTTTCGTTGGGAAATGCGCTCGCCGTCTCTCTCGGGCCGACGCTGGGCGGTGATCTGGTGGATTTCGCCGGATGGCGATGGACGATGGGAATTCATCTTCCGCTGGGATTTGCGACTCTTCTCCTCGTCCAATTAACACTGGAAGACCACACGATTGAGGATCTCCGCCGGTTCGATATGCCGGGGTGGCTTCTGTTCGGGGTCTCCTCCTTTTTTCTCGTCTATGCGCTCATGGAAGGGGAGAGATTTGGCTGGCACAGCCATTTCATTTTTATGAACTTTCTCCTTTTTCTTGTGATGTTCTTCTCCTACTTTCTCTGGGCGGCCCTGTTTTCCGATCCTATTTTTCCCCTTGAACTTTTTTCCTATCCGGGGTTCGTTCTTCTTTCGGCCATCAACCTTTTCCGTTCGATCTCGGTGTTCGGAAGGCTTTATCTTCTCCCTCTCTTTCTGGAAGATTTTTATCATTTTCAGGCGCACCAGGCCGGTCACCTGATCATGACGGGGGCTCTTGTCGAGCTTCTCATTCCTGTCCTGGGAACGCTGGTTTCAACCCATGGCAAACTTCCCTGGCTCACCATCAGTGTCGGAACATTTTTTCTGGGACTGGCCAATGTCGCCTATGTGAAATTGCCGGTCGACGCTTATCCATTCTTTGAAGTCCTGCTTCCCAATCTGGTCTTCGGTATTGGTATGGCCATGGTCCAGGTCTCCATCACCCCCCTCGTTCAATCCACCCTGCCGTCGAGGCTTTTCCGGATCGGAAATGTGACGCAGCTGACCATCATGTTTTTGGGAGGAACACTGGGAACCGTTCTGGCCAGACATTTTCTGAACGATCTGGTGCCGGTTTTTTTGACCCAGAGATCCTTTTCTCCTTTGACGGGAAGGGGAACGGGCGGGCAGGCGACGATCGAATATTTGTCCCGGGAATACTCCTACAACATGGATTTCTGGATCATGGGGATCATCGCCCTCCTTGCTTCGGCGCTCGCTTTTTGGGGGCTCCTCCTGCATGTTGGGCCCCGGCTCCTCCCACCTCCTGTAGAAGCGCCAGGCACAACCCGCTCAAAACATTCACCGGAGGATTGACCGTGACATCCCCGGATTTTCTTCCCGGATTTCTCAAGCGAAGGGGTTTTTTGTTCGCCCTGAAAGGAAAAAGAGAGTCGGGAGCGACACAAGGAGAATGTTTCAGAGGCGTCCGGGAGGGCAGGGAATCTCCTGAATCCGGCGGGGTTCCTCGTCGTTTTGGAAGATCGGGGCAAGGCCACGGTTAAAAACGCTCAGGAGTGTCGTCCTGTCCGGTCCAAGAAACCCGATGTGGTCGCATGAGACCGGATCTCCGGCGTTTTTGTCTCCAAACACCCCGACAGTTCAAAAAGACGTTCCTTCAAAAGAACATCTTTGAACGAAGGCGGCAAGGAACGACCGTTCCCTTCCCGAAGGAGAAGAGCGTCCGGTGTTTGTCCGGCTTCGGGGAGGCCGGATCGGCCTTCCACACGTTCGATCGGACATCTGTCCAAGGGACGGTTTTTCAGGGAAAAA
>JAKBTR010000042.1 GCA_021844275.1 Nitrospirota bacterium
GATAGTGTCCGGTTTTGAAGTCGAGATAGGCCAGGTTGTTCCAGACGGAGACGTTGCGGGGATGGAGCCGAAGCTCGCGGGAGAGGTCCTGCCGGGCTTTTTTCAGGTCTCCTGCATGAATGTCTTTGAGATAAAGACGGTTCAAGCTTTCTGGTGAGTTTGAATTTTCTGTGATGGAAGCGCACCCCAGGGTGAGCAAGGGGAAAATGGCGACCACTGCCCGCATCAGAGTACTGCCACAGGCAACTGTCCGGATCCTGTTTCCATTCCTTCTGAAACGAAGTTCTGCCCAAGCGGGTCCAGGGGCAGGACTCGCCGTGAGAGAGCGGACCCGATATTGTTTTGGGATCGGTCTCGAAAAAGGAACCGTTTGAGCAAGAACTCCGGCCTGGGTCAGAATCTCGTTTGCAATATGAAGCAGGATCCGGATCCTGTGCAGAAGGAAAAAGGTCATGGACCGGGCAATTATAAGCATGGGACAGTCCTTCCGTGTTTTGACAGTGTTCCATTGCCCGAAAATCAGTCGCAAAAAAGCCCATCACGAGCATTGCAACAGTGTCTTTCGAGCGATTCGTTCATGTTGTCAATGGAAAACAGCGGACAGGACATACATAAGGAAGGATAAATCAGGGGAAAGGGTCAGATCTTAGTTGAGCGCTTTCTCCTCCTTTCCTGTCCGCATGCGACTAGGGTCGCCGTCCATGAGACCTCCAAAATGGGGTTGATCAATCGCACGCCTGATAGATTGGCATGTGTTTAAGAATCATACTTATACTATAGAGTCAAAGCTCAGAAACATTATTCAAACTTTTCGAATTTGTCAAGAGAGACAGGCACGGTCATGTAAAAGTCCGGAGTAGCATCCTGTACTTGTTAAGAAGGATGGGCTGGCTTTTTTTCCGTCATTGCGAATCAACCTTTTCGCATGAACTCTCTCATTCGATACGCCGATTGATTTCCAGAACATCGGAGTGCCCTGTCTCGTTCCGTAGTGTCAGCAAAAAGGATCTCTGTCACTCAACAGGAAAAACCTGTCCCCCGGGGATCCGAAAAACATTCGTCCCCTCTCTCAACCTAAGGTGAAAAGCTTTCAGTGATCAGCAATACAAGACTGGAGGTGCCCCATGATCACAAGAGGGGACTGGCTCATGATACTGCAGAGGATTCGGGACGGAAAATGGCTGAAAGACATCGCCAGGGAGCTGGGCGTGCATCCCCGGCAGGTGTTGCGGCTGGCAGCGGGAGCGACGCTCCGGTTCGAGTCCGACCCGAAGCGAGATCTGGAGCCAGGTAGGAAAGCCGCCGGGAAAGGTGCATTTCTCCGTCAACACCCTGGGATTTTCCCGGATGATTCACTTCTGGGGGGCGAACGCGGAGGATGTGGGTCACGCTTGCGAGGGGATCACCGGACCTGCGGGTTTCCGGGAGGGTGTACAAATTCCTTCTTTCGCTCCCCCGAGATCGTGAGGCAATCATCTTCGATCGAAACCCTGGTGTCTTCTTTCCTGACCTGGGGCAATTCTGCCGTTACCAGATACGCGCGGTCGTTTTCGGCGACATTGACAGTGGGAGCCCCGATCATCGTCATCGGTTGACGCTCTTCCGACGGGAGCTCCCGGCTCATCCGGCTAAATCACGGCGCCATTCGGCGATTGAAGTCTTCAAGTTCCTTGAGAGGGTTCCATTTGAAAAGCACTCATCGCACATCTTCTTTCGTGATTATCGGGCGAGTTGTCCGCCTCCGGACGGCACGGGTCGGGTCGAAATACAGGGAACGGGCTGTGTATCCTTGCCGACGCCCGTCATGACAAGGAGATTCCCCCACTGAAGACGTCGATTTCGAGTCCTGCCGAAAGTAGTATGGCCGGAAAAGCCATCGTCAAAACCATTGTTCTTGAGAAATCGAAGATCCTTATTTTCTTACCGGAGCGCCAATGTCCGGTGATGTTCGCAACACGCCTTGAAGACCGGCATCAGATCGTTGAACGAGAGCTCGGGCTTTTTCCGGGAGGTTCCCGCTTCGGCGGCAGAGACCAGATCCCCGAAGGAGATGATGCCCTTCAGAGACCCGGAACTGTCCACGACCGGAAGACGACGGACCTTGTGCTTGGCCATGATCCGGATCGCATCGTCCACATCGTCTCCGATGTGGCAGGTCGCAAGCGGGCGATCCTGTGTCACATCGCCCGCCCTGAGCGCCCACAATTCCTTATGGTTCAGCACCGAAGACATGGCGATGTCCCGGTCCGTCACGATCCCGGTCGGATATCCCCGGTCGTCCGTGACCAGGATATCTCCGCAGTCCGCATCCCACATCATTTGAGCCACCCGGTCCAGAATGGTATCGGGAGCACAGGTTCTGACCTCGTCCGTCATGATGTCTTTGACTTTCATGAATTTCCTCCTTCATCCCGGATTGGTTCAATCGACATGCGTCCTGAGCCTCAGCATTTTTGTCGGATCCCGGTTGATCGTCTTGCGAACTTCCAAAAGAACCGTGTCCAGAAGGTCTCCCCTATGAAAAAAAGGATCTCCTTCATAGGAATGATCGGAGTGTTCCTGGAGTTCCTTCCAGATGATTCTCGAATCGAGACCGAAAATATCGATCAGAGATTTCGCAATCTCGCGGGAATGCCGAAGAAGTGTCGCATCCTGTTTCCATGCGCCCTTCCTGGGGAGCATGCGCGGATGGAGGCGGACAATGAACTCGTCGCGGTCGAAATCGAGATCGATCGCAGGGGATTCCATGGCCCAGCGCACTGCGCTCTCGTACCCGGAGAAGAGAACCGCGAAGAGCCGGATGCCGCCGCCGATCTCTGCGCCGTAATCTCTTGTCAGAAACAGGATGGTACTGGGAGATTGATGGATAAAGATGGTGTTGTCGAGATCCTTGGTCTTGAGGAGTTCCCAGACCGATTGGACCCCGCATGTGTCCGATTCGTGTCCGCTCGTTGCGCCAGGATTTCCTTGCGGGGAAAAGGGAGCGCTGTTTTCCGGGAAGTGTATCGGATCGACAACTTTTTTTCCTGACAAATTGAAAGACATGGTCTTCTCCTTCCGTGGAGGTCATGCAGACCAATTTTGAATCCATGGGATATTCGGGCAAATCTCGATCGAGGCATCCCCGCAATCCGGAGAGGTTCCGGAAGACATTCCTGCGGTATTCGCGAGAAGGTCTCCGCATCGGGATCACCGGAAGTCCCATTCGGGGGGTTTCTGGACTCCGACCTGCAAGGGCTTTTCATCCTGTGCCTCAGACCGGGTCGTTGCGGTATCTTCCTGCGTTCGCTGTTTGGATGCCGATCGTTTCCATGACTCTCTCGCAGGTCGAGAAACTCCTGTGGATCGAAAAAGCCGGAAGAACCCAAAAAATGACCTTTCTCCGAGAAGACCCCATCCTTGAATCTTTCCTCAAGACAAAGGGTTGTCTCGAAAGAGCGTCCGGCAAAAACGGATTTTCTTCTTCGCCTCCTTTCTGAAGTGGATTTCCGCGTAAAAGTTCAGAGAAGAGGGAAGAAAGATTCGATATCTGGATATGCTTGCAGGCAATTTCTGGGAGGAATTCTTGTTTTGGAAGAGCAGGATGGTCCGGGGTGGAAGACGGTAGCTGAAGAAGTACGGGAGAACGATACAAAGAGAGCCGGCATGATGGAATCCTTCCAGGAGTGTCAACATTGCAGAACGGGGAAAAACAAGACAATCTGGTGTCATGACAATGTCATGTTTGAATCCTATCATGATTTTCGGGGAAAACAAGTTAAGAACACCTGTCGGGACAAGTCGCTTGTGACAGGCTGAAGGGGGGATTCTGCTCTTGGAGCCGGGAAGAAAAGAAGATTGAGGCCGGAAACACTCCTTCGGAACTCCACTATATTTCTTTATTTCTTTGGCTTTCCGGTCCTCTGCCTTGATCCGACACCAGGGAATTTCATTCCGGGAAAAGTCTTCTGTCCGGTTTCACCTCCGGCAAGGTTGATGCCCGGTATGGGGTATAAAGGAAAGCATGGCTTTTCCTCTGAATGAAAGACGCGGGGTTCCAGTCCCGATGGGCAATCCCGAAGTCCTGTCCGAAGGGAAAACATACAGCAATCTGCCCCGGCCCCATTCCGGATCGATGGTGCGGAACGCGCGAACCGGGTCACCCTTTTCCGGTTTTTTCCAGGAAGAAATGAGTTCCCGGACGACCGCGTTCAGCCCCTCAATCCTCGCACCCTCAAAAGAGCAGAAGCGGTTCAGAGACTCCGATCCATGGAGAGGCGAAAGACTTTGCTCCAAAACAGAGAATCGGATCAGCGCTGAAGCGTTCCGTGGCCGAAATAGTACCAGAGAGAAAAGTTGGGGGTTGTCGCAAGATATTCGTTATTTCCCCAGACCGGCAGGAGAACGCCGACGGACATTGCCAGGCGGGGCGTAAGGTTGTATTCGATCGTCGGCTGGATGCCGAGCAGGTTGAAGTTTGTTGGTGTCGTGTTGACCGGGATTCCGTCCGCCGAAAAAGGCAGTTCGGACAGTCCGACGACTTCCAGGATGAGCCCCAGTCCGGTCTTGTCGTTGATCACGTCCTCCACGGCCATCCGGTACTGGATCAGGTCCCCGAACTGGGCGAAAATTTGAGGATCGGAAGCCGTCAGCGATTCGATTCCCGGGAAACTGTAGGTGTAGTACAAGCCCCCGTAAAACCGGAAGGGACGGATGTTCTTCCGGACGAGGAGTGTCCCGGTCAGGGAGGGACTGCCAAAATGGGTGGCGGGCAGAACGGAGATGGGGGGAAGTCCTCCCGGGGAACCGGCGT
>JAKBTR010000054.1 GCA_021844275.1 Nitrospirota bacterium
GCTGGTGGATCCTTTGCCATTTGTACCGGTTATCTGGATGGCCGGAAATTTATCTTGCGGGGATCCAAGTTCGGAAAGGACTTTTGAAATCGAATCCAGTTCCGGATGAACGCCATGGCGTGTCAGAGATGCCAGATACTCTGTCGCAGAGGATAAATCGGCGAATTTCAATCACTCCCTGCCTTCTCCCCCGACAGGAAGTGATTTGCATGAAGGACCGGAGGAAGAAAATATGCACATCAGCTGGGACAATGTCTCCTTCAGTCGACCTCTCTCCACGACCATATCCAGAAATCCGTGGGACAGAAGAAATTCGGCGCGCTGGAATCCCTCCGGCAGCTGTTGTTTAATTGTCTGTTCAATCACTCTTGGGGCTGCAAAACCGATCAGGGAGCGCGGTTCCGCCAGAATGATGTCTCCCAGCATGGCAAAGCTTGCCGTCACGCCTCCAAACGTCGGGTCGGTCAAAACGGAAAAAAACGGAATGGAGGCTTGGTGCAGACGGCTGATCGCAGCGCTTGTTCTTGCCATCTGCATGAGAGAAAAGATTCCTTCCTGCATCCGGGCACCACCAGACGACGTGACCAGAACAAGGGGCACGCGCTTTTCCAGAGCTCTTTCCGCAGCCCGGACAACTTTTTCTCCCACAACGGAGCCCATGCTTCCTCCCATGAAACCGAAGGAAAAAACTCCAAGAACGGCGGGCTTACCGACAATGGAACATTCACCAATCCGGATCGCATCGGAAAGTCCCGTTTTTTTCTGCGCTGCCTTCAGGCGATCCGTATATCTCACACTATCCGTAAATTCGAGCGGGTCCACCGATTCGACATTCTGGCTGAACTCTTCAAAACTTCCCGGATCGGAAAGCTGACAGATCCGTTCTTCCACCGTAATGGGAAAATGATAGTTGCATTTGGGGCAGACCTTCCCCGCTTTTTCAACTTCCTTCCGATAAACGATCTGCCGGCAAAGCGAGCATTTTATCCACAACCCTTCGGGAATCCGGATCTTTTTCTCCGAATCCATCGGCCTTTTGTCTTCCGCTCCCCCATCAACCTGCCGGGAGCGCGTCAGCCAACCCATTTCATGACCTCCTGAGAATCCTGTTCGAAAAAGAGACCGAACCGATGCATCGTCAACACAAAACCCCGGAGGGTTCTGTTACCGAACGGGCGACGGTACAGAAAGAGGACAGGAGTTTTGTCCAGCTTTCCGGATCAGACTCTTCACGAACAAGACGTGAACCAACAATGACCCCGTCCGCAAACTGAAGAACCTTTGCGGCGACAGCGGGGGACTGGATCCCGAAACCGACGCACACCGGAGATTCTGTCTGGGACCGGATCCGGTCAACCATCAGGGAAAGCGTTCCGGTTTCGGACAACTCTTTTCCTGTGGTTCCCAACAATGAAACAAGGTAAATAAAATCCTCGGATCTTGCAACAATCCTTTTCATTCTTTTTTCAGACGTCGTCAGGGAGACAAACGGGATCAGGGAGAGTTTGGCGGAATGAAAGGTTTTTCGGACAGATGCTGCATCTTCGTAGGACAAGTCCGGAATGACCGCCCCCCGAATACCACCGGTCTTCTGGGCCAAAGAAACAAAATTTTCGAGACCCATCGCAAAAAAAAGATTGAAGTATGTCATCAGGTAAATGGGAGGACGCTCCTGAACAGGGATCGTTTCAAGCCAGAGAAGCAGGTTTCTTAACGATGTGCTCGGAGAGAGAGACCGCTGTGCCGCCTCCTGAATCACCGGACCATCCGCGGTCGGATCGGAGAAGGGTATACCCAGCTCGACAGCCCAGACACCTTCTTTTTTCGCCGCTCGCAATAACTTTTCTGTCACGTTCAGGTCCGGATCCCCTGCCATCAGGTAAGGGATGACTCTCTTCGGGCCCAACCGGCGCTCTGCGCTCCCGGCTTTCATGTCAGGCTTACCCCCTTGATTCGAGCGACTTCCATCACATCCTTGTCTCCCCGGCCGGATAGATTGACCAGAATGATCCGGGAACGGTCCATTTGCCGGGCCAGACGAATTGCACCCGCGATGGCATGGGCGCTTTCAAGTGCAGGCAGGATTCCTTCCGTTCTGGACAGCATTTCAAAGCCTTCCATCGCCTCTTCGTCCGACACGGATGAAAAAACGATCCGCCCGGAATCCCGATAGTACGCCAGCTCCGGACCAACCGCCGAGTAATCGAGACCCGCCGAAACGGAATGGGTTTTCTCGATTTGTCCGTCGTTATCCTGGAGCACATAGGTTTTCGAGCCCTGCAGGACACCGACTCGTCCTGTCTGAAAGCGCGCGGCGTGTTCCCCGGCGCTCATGGAACGCCCACCGGCTTCCATCCCCCACAAAGCGCATTGCTGGTCGGAAAGGAATGGATAAAAGAGTCCCATGGCATTGCTCCCCCCTCCTACACACGCCACCAGCGCATCGGGAAGCCGGCCTTCCTTCCGCAGAATCTGCTTTCTGGCCTCCCGGCCAATCACCGACTGAAAGGAGCGGACCATCAGTGGAAACGGATGGGGACCGAAAGCTGTACCAAGCACATAGTGCGTGGTCAAAACGGATTGGGACCAGTCCCGAAGTGCTTCGCTGATCGCATCCTTCAGGGTCTTCGTCCCCTGATCGACCGGGCGGACGGTTGCCCCCAGAAGATTCATCCGGAAGACGTTCAGTGCTTGCCGCCGGACATCCTCAGATCCCATATATATTTCACACTCAAAGTTGTACCGGGCGGCCACTGTCGCCGTGGCAACACCATGCTGACCGGCCCCTGTCTCGGCGATGAGCCTTTTTTTTCCCATCCTCCGGGCCAGAAGGGCCTGTCCTACGGTGTTGTTGATCTTGTGGGCACCCGTATGGTTCAGGTCTTCCCTCTTCAGATAAAGACGGGCTCCTCCTGTTTTTTCGGTCAATGCTTCCGCAAAATACAGAGGGCTCGGCCGTCCGATAAAATCCTTGTATACCGCCTCCATTTCCCGGTGAAAGGCGTTGTCTTTCCAGGCAGTCCGGAAAGCGTCTTCGAGCTCGTACAGTGCTTCCATCAGGGATTCCGACACAAAGCGTCCGCCAAACTCTCCGAAATAGCCATTCTTGTCCGGAAGGGATGACGGCCGGCGGAAGGACGGAGCCGTCACTTTGCTATGTGTTTCCATGACGACGAACCTCCTCAAAAAATCGTTTCATCTTCTGCCGGTCCTTTTTTCCTGGAGAGGATTCTACACCCGAAGAGACATCCACCCCAAACGGGCGGACATTCCGGATGGCCTCCCCGATATTGTTTTCGTTCAGCCCCCCCGAAAGAATCAGGGGAACATGTCTGGAGAGCTCGGCTGCAAGGGAATAATTCCAGGACTGCCCGTTTCCACCCGGAAGCCTTGCAGACGACTGCTCCACGAGTACGTGCGTCGCCCCACGAAAAGGAGCCAGGGGACCGCTCCACTCCTTCGCATCCGGAGGAACCTTTCGAACATCAATCCAGGGAAGACCCAGCTTTTCGATGCGAAGAAACCAGTCTTCCGGAAAAGCCGGACCGTGCCACTGAATCATGTCGAGACCAGAAAGACTGGCTGTTTTTTCGATAAAGTCCCAATCGGGATTGACGAAAACGCCGACTCTCAGAATGCCCTTCGGAAGATTGCGGGAAATGTCACGCGCTTTTTCGGGAAGAACGTTTCGGGGAGAACCGGCATAAAACACGAACCCGATGGCATCCGGAGATTCGGACGCAGCGATCCCGGCATCTTCGGCAGAAGTAATACCGCAAATCTTAATCCACATCTCTCAGAAACTCCTTCAAGGCAACGCCCGGATCGGGGGCTGTCAGGAACGACTCTCCCACGAGAACGGCATCATACCCCAGATCTTCCATCCTTTTCCGGTCCTCGGGAGTCTTGAGACCACTCTCTGCGACGCGAAGAACCCCCTTGGGTATATGTGGCGCCAGTTTTTCCGAAAGCCCCAGATCGATGACCAGCGAATCCAGATCCCGATGATTGATTCCGACAAGGTCGCTTCCGGCATCGAGAGCCATATCCAGCTCTTCCCGGGAATGGACTTCGACCAGCGCAGAAAGTCCAAGACGACGGGAAAGGGCAATCATTTCCGAAAGACGTTCAAAAGACAGAATCCGCGCGATCAGCAAGACAATATCTGCCCCCAGACACCGACTTTCCCATATTTGATAAGGAAGGATGAGAAAGTCTTTTCGGAGGAAAGGCACCCGGGTTTCGCGCGCCAGCTTCTCTTTCAGAAGACGCAGATCGTCTGGATGCCCTCCGAAGAATGGCCCATCTGTCAGGACAGAAATCCCGGACGCTCCGTTCATCAGATATCCGGAGACGATTGCCATTGGATCATACGGCTCGCGAATCACTCCCCGGGAGGGGGACTTTTTCTTCGTTTCCGCGATCACGCGGAGCCTCTTTTTGCCTCCGGCCCAGGCCACCCTGGGCGAGAGGGGTTGCTCCCGCATCGTGCTGACATCTTGCTCCAGGAGAGACACGGGACGAACGTGTTCGGACGCCTCCACTTCAGTCTGCTTCGAACGAACGATCCGGCTCAGGAGGGGGTGGTCTTCGATACTTCGACCCATGAATCAAGAATCTCCAATGGTTTTCGGGAGTAAAGAACTTCTCTTGCCAATTCGACTCCCTCCCGGGGGGAAGAGACCTTTCCCCAGGTCCAGAGGCCGAGAGCGGCATTCGCCAACGTCACATCCAGAAAAGGGCCTTCCGTACCGTTCAGGACCTTCC
>JAKBTR010000036.1 GCA_021844275.1 Nitrospirota bacterium
TGCTGTCCCCTTTCCCCAAGGCCTTCTCGACCCCGGAGATCCGGAGGGATTCCTCCGACGAGCGGAAATTCGAGGTGGTGAAACGTTTACGCGAAATACTTTTCCAAAAACATTACACCTTTTCCGATATCGATGGCGTCCGCATCGATTTTCCGGATGGGTGGGGACTCGTCCGGGCATCCAACACGCAGCCGGTTCTGGTGTTGCGGTTTGAGGGCCCTACTCCTGAAAAAAGGGATGCCATCCAGCAAGAGATCGAAACGCTTCTGGCTGAAGCGGAAAAAAGTCTTCCCGCTACCTCCTGACAGTCCAAATTTCTCCCTCCTTATGAACCGTGGCTCCTTCACGCAAACAGTTCTCTGGCCCTCTTGATTTATGCATTTAAAATATATAATATATTTTCAATGCATCTTTAATGGTGCTGAAATGGACCGCCCGGAATCGGGAGGCCTCTTTGAATGGACCCGCATTGTCCCTTTAGCGAAGGAGAAAAGAGCATGGCCATCAACACGGATTTAATCAAGAAAAGTGTCGACGTTCTGGCTCCCCACGGTACAAAAGTGACGGAATATTTTTATAACTACCTGTTTAAGAAGTACCCGGAAGTGCGACCCATGTTTCCTGCGGACATGGCCCCCCAGGCAAAACGTCTTCTTGATTCGATCGTCTACATTGCCAGCAATATCGACAACCTGGACAAACTTGTCCCCTATCTTCAAAAGCTGGGGGCGGGACACACAAAATACAACACCCGCCCGGAACATTACCCGGCCGTCGGCGACGCTCTCCTGACCACCCTCGAGCATTTCGCCGGCTCCGCATGGACACCTGAACTGTCCAAGTCCTGGACAGAAGCCTATGCTGTCGCTTCCGATGTCATGATCAAGGCCGCCCAATAAAAATCGGGCCGACACGCCGGGATGGACTTCAGAAAGGAATCCGGGCGTGTCGGCCAAAATTTACCCGGTCGTTCAAGGGAAACATGGAAACACCCCCAAGATTCTCCACTTGATCGCCGGGGAAGATCCGGGTTCCCTATTCGGATTTGAACTGGATGCGGGAATGTGTTCCATCGCAGAAAGGCTTCTTCGAAGAGCCGCCACAACGACAGAGGTGATAAGTTCCGGGACCGTCTTTGCTGACCTTCTTGCCATTGGCGTCGGTGATCTCGACCTCTCCCTGGATTTCATAAGGTCCATTTTTGAAACACTTCACGACCGTCTTTTCCATGGCATCCTCCTATACTCATTAAAAGAAAGAAGACTGCATCCGGAACCCCGTTGCGATAGGTATGTCCCTCACCGGCACAGCCGGGCCTATTCCGCTTTTCCCCGGAAGAAAGCGGAGACTTACGGTTTACGAAACGTCTTGATATAAGCGAACACGTCCTGGATATCCTGCTTTGAAATCACATCCCACCATGGCGGCATCTTCCCGTAATTGTAGCCGTTCGTGATGACATCGATGAAGAAAGAGTCCGGCTTTCCTTTCCAGAGCGCCGGATCCCGGAAGTTCGCCGGCGGCGGAAAAGCAACGCCTCCAACATCTCCTTTGCCGTCTCCGTTTATGCCATGGCACTTGTAGCAATACTGATTGTAGACCTCCTTGCCCCGGGCCGGATCACCGGGCTCCAGACTCCAGGCAGTCCTCTCCATGCCGCCAAACGTCAATGCAAGAAAAATGGTCAACAGACCGGCTTTAAAGATTCGCACGCGATTCTTCCTCCAGGACTTTGATTAAGGGCATTTACCGACAATTCGCTTTTTGACGTCAGGATGGGCTCTTGTCATCCTCCTCCCGCTTCGCTCGCCGCCAAAGAGTCATGCTTGATATCTCCTTAGGACAGGAGCGGGATCCCGGCGTCAAGCCGCCTCTTCTGGAGCTCGATGGCCTTGTTCCGGACGATCCCCGCATGGCGGCAGGACAGGAGAGTCTCCTGCTCCGGTGGCGGGACGAGACGGAATGTGAAGGCTTGCATTTTTTTCATATCGGTTATTCTACTTGGTCGCATGGACAAGTCAATCGAACTCAGGTACAGAAAGACATCGCCAAAAACCACTCCTACAGGGACAGGCCTGCCGTCCGCGCTCTTCTTACCGCACTGAAGGCCTGGGAGGTGCCGCACGGACTGGACAATTTTCTCAATTTTGGCTTCCTGTGCTTGGAGGGTGCCCTTTTCTGCCATGAGTCGGCGGAAGAGTTCCCGCAAAGAGTGTGGTATCTTCAAAAATAGAGATGAGGCATATCGTCAGATGCGAGACCTTCGGAAGGAGTCGAAGTGCATGGAAACGGTCGGAGCTTTTTTTCGCAAAGGTCTTGTCGCGGAGAACACGCTTTATTTTCAGATTAAACTTCCTCCCGATGCCGAGGGGAAGTTCGAACCTGGTCAATACGCTCACCTGGAATGGGCTTCCCCGTTTGCACCTGAAGAAAAGGGGGACGGACGGGATTTCTCGATCACTTCGCCACCCGGGGAATGGCCGGTTCTGTCCTTCGCCACCCGACTGACAGGATCGACCTTCAAGAAACATCTGGAAACCTCTCCTGACGGAACACCTGTCCGGCTATCGTGGCCATACGGAGAGTTCACCCTGCCCTCCGGTCTTGAGTCCCGAAAATGGAATCAACCGATCGTCTTTATTGCCGGAGGAATCGGAATCACACCCTTCCGAAGCATTCTGATGCATTTCCTCGGAAGGGTTCCGTCCGTCCCCTTCTTTCTCTTCACAACGAACCGTTCAGAAAAGTCCATCCCTTTTCTGGATGAGCTCCGGGAACTGTCCAGAAAACACAAGAACCTTTTTCTGGATCAGATCGTTTCCAGAGCCGACAGCCCTCTTCCTCCGGACCTGGCAAGCGGAATCCTCACCCCGGACAGAATGTTCGAAGCCATCGGAGAACGGGCCAGAAACGGAGACTACTATATTGCGGGAACACCTTCCCTGGTATCTTCATTTTCGACCGCGCTCGAAGGAAGCCATATTCTCCCCGAAAAAATTCACTCCGATCCCTTTTTCGGTTACCCCTGAGGAGAATTGACTTCCGTCGATTGAAATTTCCTGAAAGTTCCAACGATTCCTGAAAGATTGCCTGAACCGTTCCCCGGGGATACCGGACAGAGAAACCTGAGGGAGACTTCACTGGCACATCACGCCGAATCGTTCTTTCCCATCCCTCTAGTTTCTTGTCCGGAACCCGTCTTTTCGTGCCAGACAATCCTTCCGCCAAATACATTCGAGCTGTGAACAGGCCCCTTCCCGAGCGCTTCCGTAACAGTCAAAATTGCCTTCATTGCGCTGAATGGCCCGGATCAGGTCTCCCTTTTTCAACCGTCCGGCAACTACATGCCTTTCCCGGGCAATCTCCCGGATCTCCTGCATGTTCATGGCGCTCTCCTTATAAAAAAGAGGTCAAGCGATTCCTGTCCTGCTCTCCGACCCGGGCGATCGGGGAAGAGTCCTGTCCTCCCTGAGAGACAGGACTTCTCCCGTCCTGGAGCGAACGCGGTCGATCAGAATGGGTTTCAGAAGACCAACGTTTCCGGTGATATCGGCGAGCGTATACCCGTCCAGCGCGTTCATAAAGGCAAAAAGCGCCGTACGGAAAACGGACTTGAGACTGCAGACCTGGTCGATGGGACATTCGGACGTCTCCTCCCCCAGACATTCGACGAGACGAAAATCCGGTTCCGTCTCTCGAATGAGGCCTCCTACCGAAATATCCTTCGGATCTCGACCGAGAACCATCCCCCCTTTCTTCCCTCTCGTCGTGCGGATGTATCCTGTCTGGGAGAGGTTATGAACGACCTTGACGAGATGATTCCTGGAAATTCCGTAAGCGTCCGCCACCTCGGAAATGGTTGCCGGACCATCGTCCTTGGCCGCAAGGTAGAGAAGAACCCGAATCGAATAATCCGTGTAGAGGGTCAACTGCATCGAACTGCCTCCGTCATGCTTTCCGTCATGCCCCGACCCTCCGAAGAACAACGCGTTCTCATCCGGGTTTCGGGGACTCATATCCATTATAACCCGACCGGACCCTGTATGAAGCCATTCGCAAACATGCACCGCCGGACGAAGGGTTGACAGAACATCTTTGTTTTTCGAAAGATACTGCTTATGGCAATACCATTTTCTCTCCTGATCAGCCGTTCCCGCATCCGGATGGCGCTTATCGGCATTCCTCTATGCTTCTCGGGAATCGCGCTCATTTTCTGGCTCAAGCCACAATCGGGCTCGACAATCCGGGGTCTGTCCCTTCTGACCGCCTCCATACAGGCCTTGGGGGCACTTGCGGTCGTCCTCTTCTTTATAGGTCTCCGTGAATATCTGAGTTACAAGGAATCCCTCCGGAAAATAGTCCGGAAGGTGATAGACAAAAAATCCCTGCTGGAAAAATCCCGGAAAATCGGACAGACGTGTTGCGTCGACACGTCTCCGAACCCCGAACATATCGACGAATGGGTCGAGAACGCCAGAGATTATCTCCGGGGAAGCCTGCTGGATTTGCTGGACGAACATCCCGTGGCTCCGGCAGATTTTTCCGAAGTCCTGGCCGCCATGGAAGAGGGTTTTCACTCCCTTCTCGAAAGTAAAAACCGGAATCGGGAGATGAATGACCTTTCCCTCCACACCGCCGAGATCCTGGATCTCGTCCCCCGGGTTATTCGGGGGATAGGAGAAGATCCCGGAGTCCGAAAGCACCTCGAACCGGAAA
>JAKBTR010000018.1 GCA_021844275.1 Nitrospirota bacterium
GAAATCAGTCCAGTGCTGACCGAGAAACAAAAAGAAAAACTTTCGTCGCTCCAGCTTTTTACACCCCCGGAATGGTTGAGTCCGGATCAGTTACCGGGAAGAAGACCTTTTGTCGGATTGATCCTGGGGAACGAGTTTCTTGATGCCCTCCCCGTGCATCGGCTCCGGAAGACCCGATCCGGCCTCTCGGAAATCTACATCGAGCAAGACGAATCCGGAAAAAGAGTTGAGGTGGAGGGAAACGTATCAAGCCCTTCCCTGATAGAGGGGGTATATGCGCCCGCCGGGGATTATCCGGAAGAGTTTGAGTGGGAAGTTCAGGCCGATCTTTGCGCCGCGCTGGCTGATTTTTCCAGAGTTCTCCGGCAGGGTTTCATGTTGTGGATAGACTATGGGGACACGGCCAGGGAAAGGTTCTCTCCAAAGAGGGTCCAGGGAAGTCTGGTGGGATACCGGAAGCATTCTCTTGTCGAAGATGTGACAAAAGCCCAGCCAGGCTCGATTGACATGACCGTACATATTGATTTTCCTCTTTTGGCGCGCAAGGCGAAGATGTTGGGGATGCGCGTGGAAGGATTTGCGGACCAGATGCATTATCTGATGGACTTGGGGATCGAAGAGTGGTTGTCGGACAATCATTTTTCCCCCGAAGAAAAATCAGCGATGGCAACGTTGATCCATCCGCTGCGGATGGGGGAGGTCTTCAAGGTCATGCTCCTGTCAAAGGGGAATGATCAGCAGGTGAGGTGGAAGGGGTTCTCCCGGGAGCCCCTTCCACTGTAGGGATTTGGAGGAAAATTCCGGTTCAGGCGGATTTCTGGCGGGAGAGGATATAGTCCAGCACCGGCTGGATCTCCTCCGGTGTCAGGTAATTCTTCCCTGTTTGCTTCATGTTCCGGTTCATTTTCAGCACCAGGATCCTCCAGTCTGCTGGCGTTCGGTGTGTCAGGGGAGGGGGGGTGTGACACTGACTGCAGGCCTTTTGGAACAAGACCTCGCCGGTCAGCCCAGACGGGTATGCCAGCGCGCTTTTTGTCGGTTGTCCCGAAGGGGAAGACGGTTTGTTGTGCGGTTCGGGGATCAGCATGAACAGAATAAAGAAAGCGATCGCAAAAGCCACTGTCACAAGTATGGCAACAATATTGTTCATGGGCTTGAACTGATTGTTCAACTCAGGACTCCTGTTTCACGAGATCGTTCAGGGCCGGGATCAGATCTTTTTCGAGGGATGACTTCAGGAGCTTTTCCATAAGCTTTCCCGGAGACTTCTGGTCGAAGACGGCGTCAGGAGTTGGCGATTCCTCTCTCTTGCTCGTCTTGACGACGCGAGTACTCTTTTCACCCGACTGGCGGATGAGTATGTACCGGAATTTCAGGACAGCTTTTTGTCGGACATGAAGGAGATTTGCCCGGACCCGGTCCCGGAACGTGACGACCTCCATCTGGACCAGAAGGGCGTGCTGATCCGAAGAGGCTTCGTATGGTTTGTATCCGTTTGCTATCAGGATAGCCTTTAAGGATTTCAGGACAGTTTTTTTCACGGAATGGGTGGCAAGAAGGGCGGACGACCCGCCGGTTGCATGGAACAGGATGCCGATGTTGTGGCTATCCCCCCGGAGGAGTACTGGCAGAATGGCAACGGGTACGGGTTCACCGGACTTGCCGGGGGTCGACTGAAAGGTCAATGCCGGTGGCATATCGATAAAAACAGGCGGTTGGGGTCCTGTCGAACAGGAAGCCATCAAAAGGAGAGTAAGGCAAGAAACAAGGCCCATGATGCCCCGAATCCTCCCGGGCATCCACGACACAGTTCGCTTGCCGGAAAATGGTAGCATGCTGATTCTCCTTCTTGTGAACACTCTCATATCAGACTGAATCTCGAAGAAGGGCTCCCGGAATTCGCCCACGACTTTAGTCAATGGCTCGGAACCTTGAATGTGCGGCGAACGACGACCGGCTTTCCTCCCGGGGCATTTTTCCAGAAGAGGGAAAGGCGATGGGTTCCTGAAGCCACTGCTGGGATATTAATGGAGGTCATTCGTCCTCGTGAGAGATCCGCAAACGCGACGGCGGAGCCGTCAATTTTGACGAAAAGCCTGTAAAATTTCTTTTCCGGAGGCGCCTGGTCGAAAGATACCCGGAGAGACCACTCTTCGCCAGGCTGGACATTGTCGGGAAGATGAACGTGCACTCCGGCCGACTCGGCTGCGGCAAGCGGCGGAGAGATCATTGCCAGTCCCGAAAAAACAGGCAGAAAGGCAATGCAGACCATCATGCGGGACTTCCAATGGTTTTTCGCGCGATCAGTCCTGTTCGACACCGGATTGTCCCTCTGATATCATGCTCGAATGATTTTTAAACACAAATCCCCCCTTTTTTTAAAATACATCATCCTTGAGCGGATTGCGAAGGGGACCCTCGCCATTGTATTGGGCATTGGAGGTCTGAGTCTTATCCACGTCAATTTGTCCGCCATTCTTGTTCATCTTTCCCAAAATTTCAACCTGGATGTGGACAATGCCTGGACAGGAAAACTTCTCCGGGAAGCGGGCCTGATTTCCCCGAACATGCTCAAGATGATTTCGGTGGGGGGGATCCTTTACGGTTTCATCAATTATCTCGTAGCCTGGGGGCTCCACAGGCGTTTTCGATGGGCGGAATACATGACCATCCTGGAAATTTCGGCATTGATTCCTTTCGAGGTTTACGCGATTCATGAGCACTTTTCCTGGATTCGCCTGGGGGCGTTCCTTTTAAATGTGATCATCGTTGTTTACCTGATTCGCAACCGGTCCCTGTTTCACTCCATGAAAGAAGAGTCCGGCGTTGTCGAAACATCTTTCCCTCCCTCCTGAGTCAGGCCGACAGGGTCTTGCCCTTCTCCTGCTGATCTCCAATCTGATCAATTATCTGGACCGGCAGTTGTTTCTTTCCCTCTTCCCTCTTTTTCGGGTCCATTTTGTCATGTCGGACTTGATGCTCGGTTTTTTGGCATCCTCTTTTACTCTCGTTTATGTCCTGGTCGCGCCTTTTTCCGGGGTGTTTCTCCGGATGGCATCAGCAGGACAAATCCTTGCCGGAGGAATCGTCACATTTTCTGTGGGAATGGCTATCACGGGTTTCGCGCCTGACCTGGGGTGGCTCTTTTTTGGACGAATGCTCACCGGTGCCGGAGAAGCCGTCCTCACCACGATCGGTCCGGTATTATTGATGGAGAGCCCATTCTCCAGAGTCCGGGGTGAAGGGATGGGATTGGGGATCTTCTATGCGGCGATTCCTGTCGGGTCCGCGCTGGGATTTGTTTTGGGCGGGTTCGTTTCCCATCTGGCCAATTTTCAGCGGGCCCTTTTGCTGCCCGTTGTCCCGGGCTTTCTCCTGTCCTATCTCCTTTACAGGTCTTTTCAGAAGACAGCGATTTCGGGATTGTCGGAACCTTTCCGGTACTCTCTCTGGAAAGGATTGTGCCAGAGGCCCGTTCTCCTGTCCTTCTTCGTTCAGGCGGCTGTCACGTTCGTTTTGGGAGGAATGGCCGCCTGGCTTTCCATCTACTTGACGCGTGAGAAGTTAATGGACCTTTCCGAAGCCAATCTGGTTTCAGGCGGGGCTCTCCTTGCTGGCGGGGTGACGGGTATCCTGCTGGGTGGAAGACTGCTGGATCAGGAATGCCGAACTCACCCGAATGCCTGGGGGTATCGGACGACGCTTGGAGGGCTGGTTGCCGCGGGAGCCGGCGTTCTCCTCGTCCTTGTCACCCGTTCACACGCTGGACTCTTGCCGGAATTGTGGCTTGCGACTTTTGGACTCTTCCTGGGAATGGTGCCGGTGAACTGCCTGATTCTGAAAAGGAATCCTCCTGTCCTGTCGGCGCCACTTATGGGTTTTTGTCTTCTGTTTACGCACGTGTTCGGAGATTTGCCGTCGCCGTCACTGATAGGATGGGTTTCGGAAAGATTCACCCTCAATACAGCATTGTCCTTCTGTCTCCTTATTCCGATTTCGGGTGCGATACTGGCGGTTTATCTGTATCGTCGCGTCTAGGAAATTTTTCCTGGCCGGGAGGATGAGTTCTCTGGAAAGATGCCCGAAAATGGGATAGGATGAATAAAAAGACATGCATCTTTCATATCATCCTTCCGGGAGAAGCCGCATAATGACTGCAAAAGATCTGATGACGCGTACGCTGGTGTCCGTCACCCCCGAAATCTCCATACGGGAACTTGCCGACATTCTGGTTAAAAACCGGTTGAACGGGGTACCCGTCGTGGATGCTGGTGGTCGTTTTCTGGGTGTCGCGGGAGAGCACGACCTCATACACCATGAAAAACCTCTGCATATTCCAACGACGGTCTCCCTTCTGGACGCGTGGTTCTTTATCGAGCCTCCCAGCGGTCTGAAGAAGGAAATCGAAAGAATTGCCGCCACGCAGGTGAAAGATGTCTATCAAAAGAATCCTCCAACCGTTTCTCCTTCGGCCACGGTCGAGGAAATGGCGCAGATTTTCGAACGGACTCATGCCGATCTGCTTCCAGTACTGGAAGGGGGAGCCCTTGTCGGCGTAATAGGCCGGACGGATCTTTTGCGGGCCCTTGCCCAGGATGAAATTGCCTGAGCGGATTCCCTGTCCGCCCGATTTCTCGACGGCGGAATGCGGCCTCCCTCTCTGCCGATTCCTGCCGCGCGGTACTCTCGTGCTCCTGGAAG
>JAKBTR010000106.1 GCA_021844275.1 Nitrospirota bacterium
CTCCCACCATCAGTATCACGACAGGTTTCCAGTCGGGTTGTTCAACCCATACCGGCGGGTCGATCGGAAAAAAGCTCGCGATTCTTTCTTCCAAAAAGAGGAGAGGATCGCCTCCTGTCCCGTTTTCCGGTTTTTTTTCCCAGTCCTTCAAGTCTCGAATCAAAAGGGATGCCTGTTCGGGGCCGACGTCCGAAAGCACCAGAATGTCTTCCAGTTCTTCGTAAAACTGGGGAGAACGTTCTTTTCCGAACAGTTGTGCGAGATTGCTTCCAAGTTTTTCCCGGGTTTTTTTGAGTCCGGCACCCAAACGTTGCAGAAGATTCATGAAAACCCTGTCCTTTTCCTGAAACCAGGAGTCAATCGAGAATTTTTCCCAGTATCCCGCTTTGAACGGTATCTCCAAAAAGGGAAACACCGGATTGATGAAGGGTCTTTCGGAGAAGTTCCGCGATCTTTCTCTCCGCATTTTTCATCCGGAGGGAATCTTTCGGGCCTGTCTCGTGGTCGTATCCGGCCAGGTGGCAAAGTCCATGGATCATCAGGTTGATGATTTCGGTCTCCAGGGGGATGTTTTGCTCATGGGCCTGCCGGTCCGCCTTTTCGATCGATATGAGTATCTCTCCGTCGGGGAAAGGAACGCCGGGAAAAGACGACGATGGCGGGTAGGAAAAGGAGAGTACGTCTGTCGCCCTGTTCTTTCCGCGGTATTCCTGGTTGATCAGGCGTATCCGGCGGTTGTTGACGAAGGTGATCGTGACATTTTTCGCCTTTTCTCCCAGGCCCTTCTGTGCCTCATTTGCCAGACGGGAGTAAACGTACGTGTTTACCGGAAACTTTCTTTGGTGATTCTCAATTTCAACGGGCATTCAATGCCCCCTGCGAACGCTCCGGGAAATTTTTTTTCTGTCCGGGAGGGGTCGCTTTTGGATAGGGTATCCGGTGGTGGTATATCGACACGAGAATTTGGGTGAATGTTCGTTTTATGTTCGCGATCTCTTCAAGTGTGAGAGGAGATTCATCCAGCTGCCCATCTTTTATAATATCCGAAAACACGTCTTCGATCATCCCCTGAATTCTCGCGGGTGTGGGAGAAGATCTCTGAAGCACACGTCCGGCAGCCTCTACCGCATCGGCGAGCATGATAATGGCTGTGATTTTTGATCGGGGCTTCGGTCCCGGGTAACGGAAATCCGAATCCGGCCCCATCTTGTGATCTTCCGATTCCTGTTCGAAGGCCTTTCTGTAAAAAAACTGCATGAGGCGAGTGCCGTGATGTTCCGGAATAGCATCGATCACGGTCTGGGGCAAGTGGAAACGGTGACCTATTTCAATCCCCCGGCGGACATGGTCGATCAGGATTATCGCGCTCATTCTCGGGGTGAGAAGTTCGTGGCGGTTGTATGCTGCCTGGTTCTCGATAAAGTACTGGGGTCTCTCCATCTTTCCGATGTCGTGATAATAGGCGCTGATTCGGGCGAGTTTCGGGTTTTCCCCGATGGATGTGGCAGCAGCTTCTGACAGGTATGCGAGGGACATGCTGTGCTGGTAGGATCCGGGGGCTTTTAAGTAGAACTCCCGGAGGAGGGGGTGATTGACGTCCAGAAGTTCGGTCAGGGCCATGTCGGAAAGAACACCGAATCCGCGTTCAAGCAAAGGCAGAAGAAATACGGCTCCCAGTGCGGACAAAAGTCCTGTCGAGAGCCCCGTTACCAGCATGCCCAGGAGCTCGAAAGGGCTCGAAGGGGTCCAATAGAGGTGCGAGGACAACTCCATCAGAAACAGAAAGAGGCCAGTGAGCGTTCCGGATTTGATAAATCCGATGCGGCCCCGGAAAAGGGCGGTCGCAAATCCGGTAAAAATGCAACCGATCATGATGAAGACGGATGTCCAGGACGGAGAATGGAAAAGGATGCTGAAGGAGAGACCGGTGATCAGGGATAAAGCGACGGACTGCCGTTTTCCCATAAGGTGGGTCGAAAGAGCGGAAGCAACGAGGGCAGGAAGTGCAAGAAAGGTCGCGCGACTCTCCGGGGGAAGGTCGAGTCCGCCGGAATTGATGAGCCATGGCGCCGGAAAAACGGTTAGAGCCCATGTTCCGGCGAGAAGAGAGAGGAAAAGGGGGGTTACCGATTTCTGGTTGATTCGTTCAAACATGTCGGGGGGGGTGTTGAAGGCTTCCCGGACAAAAAAAATTGCCATAAAGACGAGGGAAGCCATCAGAAGGTCCCCAGTCAGTGAAGCGATATTCAAGGTATCTGCCAAGATGGAGAAAGGGGCAGGAGGATGTTCCGGGAGGACCGGTAGAATGTTCCGGTCCCAAAACATGCCACTTAGAAACAGCGCTACCCCCGAGAGGAGAAGGGAAAGCCTGTAGTTTTTTGGATCAGGCGGATTTATCCGCAGCAGATTTTTGGCCATTGTCTGGGTTTTCATATCGTTCGTAGGCTTTGATGATTTCCTGAACAAGGCGGTGCCGGACGACATCGACCTCGTTAAAGTAAAGAAATTCGATGCCGGATATATTTTTCAGAATGTTCTGGACTTCGATCAGACCGCTGGTTCTCCCTTGAGGAAGATCAATCTGGGTGACGTCGCCCGTGATCACGGCCTTGGAGTTGAATCCAATCCGGGTCAGAAACATCTTCATCTGCTCGATGGTCGCGTTCTGCGCTTCATCCAGAATCACGAAAGAGTCGTTCAGGGTTCGGCCGCGCATGAAGGCCAAGGGTGCGATTTCGATTTCCCGCTTGTCGATCATCCTGTTTACCTTATCGACGTCTATCATGTCGAAAAGGGCATCATAGAGCGGCCGAAGATAGGGATTGATCTTTTCCGCGATATCTCCGGGAAGGAACCCCAGTTTTTCTCCGGCCTCAACGGCGGGCCTCACCAGAATGATCCGGCGGAAGGAGTGCTTGAGCAGATAAAATACGGCCATGGCCATGGCAAGATAGGTTTTTCCGGTTCCAGCGGGGCCGATGCCGAAAACGATGTCATGAGCCTTGATCGCCTGGATATAATGCAACTGGTTGGCGGACTTTGGAAAGATGACCCTTTTTCGACTGTTGATGGGCAGGAACTCCGAGACGAGATCCCGAAGGGTGATGTGAGGAGTGGTTTTTGTCAGGTTAATAGCCTGTCGAATCTCCTCTTCCCGGATCGAGTAACCGGATGCCATCAAGGATGCCAGTTCTCCGATGACTTTTTCTCCCTGGTGGACTCGACTTTCTTCTCCAGTCGCAGTCAAACGGTGACCATTGGCTGTCAGGCGTATCCCGAAGGCCTGTTCGAATAACCGCAGGTGGTGGTTTAGTTCACCGAAAAAGGAAGCATGATCTATCCCTTCCGGAAGGTCGAACGTCTTCTGGATGGGATCCATTAAAGGGCCTGCCCGGACGCGTCGTTCCGGGCAAAAGAATCGATAATGTTAAGGGGTGGGGTGTCTTTCGAAAATCCAGCGAGGAGGTCTTTCCGGGTATCGTCAGTTTTAAGAAGGATCACGGGCAAGGGAGAGTGGTGCAAGACAGAGTTGGAAGCCGATCCCAAAAGGATGCGTCCAAGAATTCCTTTCCCGTGGGACAAAAGAAGGATGGCATCCGCTTTTTGAAAGAGAGCGACATCAATAATTGTCTTGTCGACAATTCCCCGGTAAACCCCTGCAGAGATCTCGGTGCCGTCGACACGAAACATGTCTGCCAGATTCTTGACTTCCTGGCCGGCGACTTTTTCCATCTCGGCAGAGTATTCGGGAGGAAGCGGATATCCCATCGGAGTTTCTTCATAGATGCCCATAACATGAAAGACGTGAAGGCGAACAGTTCCGCTACGCAGGATGTTTTTCACGGTTTCCAGGGTCCCTGGAGGGACAGGAGTCAAATCATAAGGAAAGACAAGCGACTTAAAAGGGGTTGACATGAAACGGTTCTACCACAGTCTGAGCCTCAATACAATATCGTTTTGTCGGTATGGTGTGTCCACTTTAAAGTCTCTATCTCCAGTCATTGAAAAGGGAAAAGTTTCCCCACGACTTCTTCCGATTGGAACCCGGTTCCGTTAGCGTTGGAGTGAATCATTGATCCATGCGGCCGATTGAAGGACTTCGAGCCAATGTCCCGGGTCGATCATGACCAGGAGCGCACCAATGGAAAGGTAGGGCCCGAAAGGAAGTGATGCTTTGTACCAGGGAATCCCTCCCCGCGTTCTCTTGGAAAAAAAAAGGGGGAAAAGGGAAAAGATAGCCAGGGCCGAAGAGAGAAAAAGCGTCTCTACGACCCCCAAGGGGCCAACGAAAGTGCCGATTGCTCCGATCCAGAAAGCGTCGCCCATCCCCATCCCTTTGGGGTGAAGGATGGAAATCAGTCCAAGGACAAGAAATCCTGCCAGAAACCCCCAAACGGGCCAAAAAAAACTTTCGGGACCGCTCCACCCAAACACCAGCCCCAAAAAACTGGCTGCCCAGGTAAGAGGATGGGGAAGCCTCCGATATCTCAAGTCTATCAGGGATAGGGGTAAGGCGAAGGAAAAGAATGTTACCAGAAGAAGCTCTTTTCGGAAGCCTGTTCTCAAGAGGGGAAGGAGGGCAAAAAAAAGACCGGTTGAGATTTCGCTCACAAGCAGATGGGGATCGATTTTTTCTCCGCAGTATCGGCAGGTTCCTTTGGCT
>JAKBTR010000051.1 GCA_021844275.1 Nitrospirota bacterium
TCTGCCAAAAAATATGGCGAATCTCCGGAGGTCGTCAACGCCATCCAGTCTCATCACGGAGATGTGGAACCCATTTGTCTCGAATCTATCCTGGTCGCTGCCTCCGATGCCATTTCGGCGGCACGTCCCGGAGCGAGAAGGGAAAGCATGGACGCCTATCTCAAAAGACTTGAGAAACTGGAAGGTATTGCGAATTCCTTCAAGGGTGTCGAAAAATCTTATGCCATCCAGGCCGGTAGGGAGATCCGAATCATCGTCCGGCAGGACGAAGTCAGCGATGAAGATCTGGCAGTCGTTTCCCGGGAAATTGCAAAAAAAATCGAGGCCGAGCTCAAATACCCGGGGCAGATCAAGGTGACGGTCATCAGGGAGAACAGGATTGTTGAATACGCCCGATAATGAGGGTGCCCTTTCTCGGCCGGTCCGGGTTCTTTTTGTCGGCGACGTATTCGGCAAACCCGGTCGGAAAGCTCTCGCGAGAGGGATCGAACGTCTGAAGGCAGAGTTTCCTCTTGATGGCATCGTCGTGAATGGGGAAAACCTGGCGGGAGGAAAAGGCCTGAACCAGAAAACCGCGACGGAGTGTTTCGAGTTGGGGGTGACGGCCATTACCACGGGGAATCATCTGTTCGATCAGAAAGATGTTCTCTCTCTTCTCCAGAAAGACAATCGTGTCCTGCGTCCCCTGAATTATTCTGCCGAATGCCCGGGAACGGGTGCGTCCGTTTATGTCTTGCCCGGAGGGCAGACATTGGGTGTGATCAATCTGATCGGACGGGTCTTCATGGCACCGTCCGATTGTCCGTTTCATGCGTCTGACAGGATCCTGTCGTTTTGGGAAGGTTCGGATATCCGGCCAGATATCACGGTGGTCGACTTTCATGGGGAAGCCAGCGGGGAAAAGCGCGCCATGGGCTTTCATCTGGATGGACGGGTCCATCTTGTTTACGGGACGCATACCCATGTTCAGACACATGATCTGGAACGACTTCCCGGAGGGACGCTGTACCTGACGGATGTCGGTCTGACCGGTCCCCGATGGTCGGTTATCGGAGTTTCTCCGGAGACTGCCTTGAGCAAGTACCGGACTCATGTTCCTGCTCCTTTCCAGGTGGCGTCCGGTGAACTCCTTTTTTGTGCCCTTCTGGTCGTCTTTCGGGAATCCAAAACCGGTTGGGTTGTGGACGAATCACGATTGATCCGGGAAGGCGACATGACGGATGAGGCTTGAAGGATGAATGCGGAAGGCACTCTGGATTTCCGGGATGACATCCGATCCGTCTTTACGGTGTCCGAACTGACGGAAGGGATCGGTCTTGCGATAGAGGTTGCCTTTCCGGGATTCCTGCATGTGGAAGGAGAAATTTCGAACCTGAAAGAATCGTCTTCCGGCCATGCTTATTTCACGCTGAAGGACTCTTCTTCTCAGATTCGTGGAGTTTTCTTTCGAGGGCACCGGAGAAATGACAGATTCCTTCCGCGAGACGGCGACCAGGTTCTGGCCACAGGTCGCTTGACGCTGTATCGTCCGCGTGGAGAATACCAGATCGTTGTGCATGCAATGGAGCCTGCCGGAATCGGAAAGTTTTTTCTCGAATTCCGGCGTGTTCAGCGCAAGTTGCAGGAGGAAGGACTTCTCCAGCCGGACCGCAAGCGCCCTCTGCCTTCCTACCCGTTCAAAATCGCTCTTGTGACTTCGCTTCAGGGGGCCGTGGTCTGGGATTTTCTTCGGATTGCGGAACTGAGGAATCCGTCTGTTTCGGTCGTGATTCTCCCCGTCCGGGTCCAGGGAGAAGGGGCCGTAGAGGACATCGTCGAGGCTTTTTCTCGCAGGGTTCCTCGTCTGGAAGGTATTGATGCCGTCGTGCTCGCTCGCGGTGGAGGGAGTGTCGAAGATCTCTGGCCTTTCAACAGCGAACTTCTGGCCCGAACTCTGCTGTCCTGTCCAGTGCCAGTGATATCTGCCGTCGGACACGAAACAAACGTCACGATTGCGGACCTGGTTTCAGATCTGCGCGTGGCGACTCCATCGGAAGCCGCGGAAAAACTTGTCCCCCATTCAGGAGAGCTTTTGAGGCGAATACGCGGAGCTTTGGAGAGACTCGAGCGCCATATAGCAAGCGAGATTCGACAGGAGAGACTCCGATTCCTTCGCGCGCGCGACCGGATATTTCTCTGGCCGCATCAAGTGAGTCCCTATTACCAGCGTCAAGAACGAAGCGAACGTCGTCTGGTCTCGATCCTGGAAAGAAAAAATCATGCCTTGTCGATTGAAATCCGCGAAATTCGTCGGCGATTGCAAGAAGCGGTTTTTAATCTTTTGAGACAGAAACGGGCGGTTCTGGAAAAGACTGTTCGTAGAGTAAGGACTCCTTATGCCCTTTATGTTCGAAAGAGGGAGAGACAGGATGTGATCCAGGGACGCCTTGGGGAGATCATATCCCGGACTCTTTCTCTTTCTGTTCGAAATCAGCGCTGTTTCCAGGACAACCTGGTCCGGCTGATGGAGAACCGTTTGGCCGATCATCAAGCGATACACCGGAATTTGACGGAACGGCTTCATGCAGCCACGCCATTTTCGGCTCTTGAAAAGGGGTTTGCCATTCTTTTCCACGCGCATGATCGAACGCTGGTTTCTCCCGCCCGTTTGCCCCATCCGGGAGAACTTCTCCTGGCGCGGATCCCGGGTTTTGAAATAGGACTGGAAGTCCGTTCGGTCGGACCCTGGAAAGGTGAAGGGGGGTAATCATGGCGAGAGTGAAGGCAGAGTCCCGGGAACAAGGCTCTTCTCCAAAAAGCTTTGAGGAAAAGATGGATCGGCTCGAAGAGATCGTCCGGGTTCTGGAAGGCCAGGACAGGCCTCTGGAGGAGTCCATGGCTCTTTTTGAAGAAGGTATGCGTTTGTCGAACGAGTGCAGGGATATCCTTGAAAAGACCGAAAAGAAAATCACGTTGCTTCTCAGTCGTGAAGAAAAAGAAGTTCCCTTTTCTGAGAGCGAGAAACCGGATGATGCGTTTCAGGGGCCTTTTAAAGACATCTGATTGCTTCCGGACAGACGTAACGGATTTAAGACTAAGGAGATTTTGTGACAGATTCACAACCCGTGGCGGTTGAAGCCTATCTGAACTGGTGCAAGAATGCCGTAGAACAATTTCTGGAAACTCTTTTCTTGAAGGAGCAGGGGACAGACTATGGAACTCTTGCCGAATCCATGCGATACAGTCTGCTGGCGGGAGGAAAACGGATCCGGCCGGTTCTGGCCATGGCGGCAATGGAAGCCCTTGGTGCGGATCCTCTCCCGGTTGTTCCTTTGCTGGCACCGTTGGAACTGATTCATACCTATTCTCTGATCCACGATGATTTGCCGGCAATGGATAACGATTCTCTCCGGCGCGGAAAACCGACCAACCATGTGATTTACGGCGATGCAACAGCTATTCTGGCCGGAGATGCCTTGCTGACGCACGCCTTTACCCTGCTGGCCGACCCCGATTATGATAAACTTGTTTCCTTTGAAATCCGCCTGAAAATTATTCGGGAACTGTCTATCGGGTCGGGTATCAATGGAATGGTCGGCGGCCAGCAGATGGATATCGCATCGGAAGGGAAAGCGCTGAGTCTTGCATCCCTTGAGTTTTTGCACCGTCACAAGACAGGTGCCTTGATTCGGGCGTCCTTGCGAATCGGTGCACTGCTCGGGAAAGCCTCTGCTCAGGACTTCGACCGGCTTGACCGTTATGGCCAGGCTGTCGGTATCGCATTCCAGATCGCAGACGATCTGCTCGATGTGGAAGGAGACGCCGCACTTCTCGGTAAAGCGGCCCAGAAAGACCAGGACCGTCACAAGAATACATATCCGGGCCTGATGGGTGTGGGAAAAGCGCGTGACATGGCCCGAACAAAACTGGACGAAGCGCTGGAGGCCATCGCCTTTTTTGGCGACAAGGCGGGACATTTGCGGGAGCTGGCGAGCTATATCATAGAAAGAAGGAATTAATGGGAGAAATATTGGGGCGCATCTCGGGTCCCGCCGACTTAAACCGCCTTTCGGAAAAAGAACTACTCTTGCTGGCGGCAGAAATCCGGGAAGAAATGATCCGTGTGATATCAGCAATAGGTGGACATTTTGGGGGCGGACTGGGTGTGGTCGAGCTGACGATCGCTCTCCACCGGCATTTGGATACCACTCGTGACCGTATTGTCTGGGATGTAGGCCATCAGGCCTATCCTCACAAAATGTTGACGGGACGCTTGGACAGTCTCAACACGATTCGCCAGTGGAAAGGTCTGGCCGGTTTTCCCAAACCGGAAGAAAGTCCGCACGATGCTTTTTCGGCGGGGCATGCGGGAACATCAATCTCCGCGGCTCTTGGAATGGCCGAAGCCCGGGACCTCAAGGGAGAAAAGTATCATGTGGTCGCTGTCGTAGGGGACGGCTCTCTGACGGCCGGAATGGCTATGGAGGCACTGAACCAGGCTGGAGCCCGAAAGAAAAACCTTCTGGTGATCCTGAACGATAACGAAATGTCTATTTCGGAAAATGTCGGAGCCTTGTCGGACTATCTTGCACGCATCACGTCTGATCCCCGATGGGAAGGCTTGCGTCGACGAACGGAAGGTCTTATGCGGGAGATCCCGGTCA
>JAKBTR010000037.1 GCA_021844275.1 Nitrospirota bacterium
TAGAGCAGTCCTGGGCAACGACACCGTCAAGCCTCCCCGGAGTCAGGCGTTCCGGAGATGTCCGTCGCCACGGACAAGATATTTTGTCGTGGTCAGCTCCGGCAGTCCCATCGTTCCCCGGGCGTGAATCCGGGAGGTGCTGATCCCCACTTCGGCTCCCAGCCCGAAGGCAAATCCGTCATGAAGCCGGGTCGATGCATTGACCATGACACAGGAGGAGTCGACTTCCAGCTGAAAGCGTTCGGCTTCCTCCAGGTCCCGGGTCAGAATCGCTTCCGTATGTCCCGATCCGTACTCCCGGATGTGCATAAGAGCCTCGTCGAAGGTCGCGACCTGACGGACATTGAGAGCAAGCGACAGAAATTCCGTCCGGTACGTGTCCGGAGAGGCGGGAAGGATCCCTTCCCCGAGCTTGCGCGTTTCCGGACATCCGTAGACAAGAACTTCCTTTTCACGCAATGTACCGACAATGTTCGGTAAAAGAGACTCCCTATGGGAGGAATGGATCAGTAACGTTTCCATCGCATTGCAGGTCGACGGCCGACTTGTCTTGGCATTCACGACTACGGCCAGGGCTTTCTCCGGATCTGCCGACGCTCCGACATAGATGTGGCAGATGCCTTGGTCATGCTTGAGAACAGGCACCCTCGCATGTTCGTTCACAAGCTTCATCAGTCCGGCTCCTCCACGAGGAATCACAACATCCAGTTCGTTCATCGACAGAAGGTCGACCACCGCCTGTCTGTCGGACCATGGAAGAAAAGAGGCCGCACCGGGAGGAATTCCTTCTTCCGATAACGCCTGTCGTATGAGGTTGGCCAGCGACTGGTTGGAAGACAGGGCTTCCGAACCTCCCCTCAACACCACACCACAGCCCGCCTTGAGACATAAAGAAAACACTTCCACCGTGACGTTTGGGCGAGACTCATAAATCACGCCCACAACACCGAGGGGTACCCGGACTTTTTCGATCAAAAGACCATCCGCATTCGTCCATCGGTCGACGGACCGTCCCACGGGATCCGGCAGGGCACAGACGTCGTGAAGTCCCTGAATCATCTGGGCATAGCGGCCTTCTGTCAAAAGCAGACGGTCGCAAAGAGCAGGATCAAGCCCCTTATCGAGAGCTTTTGCGTAGTCTTTCTGATTCTCGTGACGGACATGATCCTTTTCTTTTTGAAGCAACGAAGCGAGACGTGTGAGAACCGCGTTCTTTTGCTTTGGTTTCAGGATCTGGGTCCGGTAGAAGGCCTGACGGGCCTCCCGGAGAATCTCTTCGAGTTTTTTCCGGTCATATAGCCGTTCCATATACGTTACTCCTCTTCCTTCTCCCACAAGATCATGGTATCCCTGTGAACGGCCAAAGGCCAGGAGTCCGGGAATCTGCCCTCTTCAACTTTCTGTCGCGTCAGGAGGGCCACTTCGGAAGACGCCAGCCGGCTGATTCCGCGCCCGACCTCATGACCAGACACGGACAGAAGGCGAACCACTTCGCCGGCATCAAAAATTCCTTCATGGCTTGCAATCCCTCCGGACAGAAGACTCGATTTCGCATGAAAAAGAGCTTCCAGGGCCCCTTCGTCCAAAACAAGAGCTCCGGAAGGTTCCGAAAAGAATCCAATCCACACTTTTTTTGCCGGCCATAGTCTGTCCCTGGCGGAAAAAAGTGTCCCCCCTCCCTGGAAAAAGCGCTCGACCGGAGATTCTTCACGTCCGTTGACAATTCCGACCGGAAGCCCCCACCGGTTTGCCCAACGTGCCGTCAGCACTTTGGAAGCCATGCCCCCCGTTCCGAATCCGGACCGGGAAATCCCGGCCAGACTTGCGATCTCCGGAGTCACCTTTTCCACATGGGGTATCGGAGTAGCACTTGGATTTCTGGAAGGATCGGACGTATAGAGCCCGTCAACATCTGAAAGAATGAGAAGAAAGTCCGCCTTCACTGTTCCTGCGACCAGGGCGGAAAGCCGATCGTTATCTCCGAACCGGATTTCTTCAGTGGCCACTGAATCATTCTCGTTGACAACCGGTACCACGCCGAGAGAAAGGAGTGTTTCGAGCGTTCTTTCCAGATTGGTGAAACGATTTCTTCCGACGACATCGCGGGGCGTCAGGAGAACCTGGGAAACCGTCAGGCGATGAGGAGAAAATGCTCTCTCATAACCCCACATGAGACGACTTTGCCCGACGGATGCAGCGGCTTGCTTCATGGCCAGCGTCAAAGGCTTCTTACCAAAGACCAGCTTCATTCTTCCCGCGGCGATCGCACCACTTGAGACAATGACGACCCGAATCCCTTTTGAACGAAGCCAGGCGACCTGACGGGCAATCACTCCAAGAATCCGGGTGTTGACTCCGGCTCTGGGAGAAGCCAGAACCGTACTACCTACCTTCAGGACCAGCGTACGGATAAAAGACAACATCTCCGTCCGGGAATTTCCTTCCGGCGATCTCATCTGTCCGGAGTTCCAGCTTCTTTCCGGTCGTCTTCCGCTTCAGGGCTGTCCGTATAACTCTGCTCCGGAGACGAAGGGGGCAGAGTCTCCGACAAAATGGAAAGAAGGTGTGGAAGCCCCTCTCCGGTATGCGATGAAATAAACAGTCGGGGTCGACCTTCCTTCAAGAAAAAAGCGGAAAGTTCTTCGAGTCTTTCCGGATCTGCCGAATCTTTTTTTGTCCCGACCAGGATTTCCGGTTTCTCCGCCAGATTCGGATTAAATGCCAACATTTCGTTTCGCACAATCTGGTAGGCTTCGACAGGTCCATGAGTGTTTTCTGCAGACAGGTCCACAAAATGAAGCAGGATTTCCGTACGCTCAACATGTTTAAGAAACTGGATCCCCAATCCTTTTCCTTCATGAGCGCCTTCGATCAGACCCGGAAGATCGGCAATGACGATCTCACGTTCGTCCGGGGGAGTGCCCAGTATGAGAACGCCCAGATGAGGATGCAACGTGGTAAAGGGGTAGGATGCTATACGCGGATGAGCCTTGGTGACCCTGGAGATGAAGGTGGATTTTCCTGCGTTGGGGAATCCGACCAACCCTACCCGGGCCATGACCTTCAACTCGAGTCGTATGCGGAAAAACTGGGACTCACCTCCCGGCTCTGCAAAATCCGGGGTCTGGCGGGTTGGAGTGGCGAAATGGACATTCCCTCGGCCTCCTCGCCCTCCTTTCGCTACAACAATCCGGGCGTCCGCCCGGGTCAGGTCGTAGAGAAGCTCACCCGATTCTTCGTCCAGAATTTGCGTTCCGAGAGGCACTTCAAGGACAAGAGACCGACCATTGGAACCATGCTGTTTCTTTCCCCGACCTGCCTCCCCGGGCTTGGCTTTCAGAATAGGTCTGTGCTTGAAGTCCAGAAGGGTAGACTTACGGGGGGTGGCTACAAAAACGACATCGCCACCCTTTCCCCCGTCTCCGCCATCCGGCCCCCCCCGGGGGACATATTTTTCGCGGCGGAACGACACACAACCATGCCCACCTTTACCGGACTCAATAGATATCCGGGCTTCATCGACAAACTGGGGCATGGTCGTCCTGTTCGAAAAAAGTCGTCAGTTCGTCGAAATCGCTTCCACAGGAAGGGGAACGACATGAATTTTCTTCCTGTCACGTCCCCAGCTCGAAAACTTGACAGTGCCAGGTTCTTTGGCAAAAAGCGTATAATCCCTGCCCATCCCGACATTCTCTCCAGGATAGAACTGCGTCCCTCTCTGCCGGACAAGGATATTTCCGGCAAGAACCTGCTGGCCGTCATGACGCTTGACTCCCAGGCGCTTTGATTCACTGTCTCGTCCGTTTCGGGTGGATCCCACCCCTTTTTTATGTGCCATGATACTTTCTCCGCTTCCTTGTCGATGATCCCCGGAACCGGGGGGTTAACGCGCCATACTCTTCAGGCTCTTCAGGCCGTCCGGACAATCTCGAGAATCTGGATCCTGGAAACATCCTGCCTGTGACCTTGTTTACGTCGATAGTTTTTGCGTTTTTTCTTCTTGAACACGATGATTTTCGCATCCCGTTCCTGGCGAATTATGCGGGCTTTCACGGTTACAGGAAGAACCTTGTTCCCTTCGGCAAAAAGGGTTCCCTGCTCGTCAGAAACCATCAGGACATCTTCAAGCGTGAATTCCCCTTCGCCGGGAACGCGCTCGACAACCAACACCTGTCCAGGAGCAACGCGATACATTTTTCCGCCCGTCCGGACAACTGCAAACTGAGCCATCGTCTTTCCACCTTCTTTTGAATATGCAACCAATCCGTCCTAAAACGACTTTTACCTGTAAAATCAAAAAATGATGTTACCAAAAATTTTACTCAAAATGCAAAATCTCCTCTTGAAGATTGCGGCGGAAATTGAAAAAGAACCACGAAAAAAGGACTGATTCCGATAAAAAAAGTTGCCTGAACCCGAAAGGCCTTGTAAAATGGTTTTGTTTGAACGTCACGGATTCTTAAAGATTTTCCGGGTCGGGGTTCCACTTCTTCGACGGGTCGACTCACGGGAAAGTCGGTTCCTCGATTTCTAAGATTTCTAACTCAAGAATTAGGGTGGGAGATGTCTACCTTTCACGACCCATCGGACGAAAACGCCCTGGCGAACAGGTTTAG
>JAKBTR010000081.1 GCA_021844275.1 Nitrospirota bacterium
GACCGTTCGCCCGTCGGCGGAAATATCTCTTCACCAGACGATTTACCGGAACTGCCCGAACGCCCGGGCGGTTTATCACGTTCACACGGTCGAGGCGACCGTCGTGTCGGAATGGGCTCAGTCGGGCAATCTCGAACTGCCTCCCCTGGAAATGCTTAAGGGGTTCGGATGGAAAGGCGAAGATCCTTCCCCTTTTCTGCCGGTTTTTCTCAACCATCCAAATGTCGGTGCCATCGCAGCGGAACTGGAAACCTTTTTCATGCGCCGAAGGGACTTTCGTCTTCCCGGATTTCTGATCCGGCTGCACGGGTTGACCGCATGGGGAGATTCTCCGGAAAGCGCTTTCAAGCATGTCGAGCTTTTTGATTTTTTGTTCCGGTTCATGGTCCTGTCCCGTCCCTTTTCTTCCTGATTATTTTTTCCTGAACGTTTTTCTCTTTTTCCCTGGGACGTTCCCTGCTTTTCAGAGGGGAACCCCCAAAATGGAATCCCGATTATTTATTTTTTTCAATTCTTCAAGAACTTGAGTCTTGTCTTGACAAAATTAGTTCTATCTAGTTTAATTCTAACTAGAACATATTTGGAGGAGTCGATCGGGATGGTGAATACAAAAGGCGCGGACAATCTTGAAGAGGAACCTTTCCGGATGCTCTTAAGGCCTTTGGCGGAAGCCTATCTTTCCTTCATCCGGGAATCGGACCGGAACGCGGAAAAAATGGGTCTGACGGGTGGACAGTTCGATGTCATTGCCACGCTGGGGGATACCGATGGCATGTGTTGCCGGGAGCTGTCCGAAAAAACCCTGGTGACGAAGGGGACGCTGACCGGCGTTCTGGACAGACTGGAAAAGAAAGGGTTGATCTCTGGAAGCGTCTCGCCTTCCGACCGGCGCATCCGGATCATCCGGCTGACGGAGAAGGGAGACATGCTGTTCCGAAAAGTTTTTCCGGAACAGCTGCTTCACCTGAGGCCATTTTTCCAGAAAGCCTTGACGGTCGGAGAAATGTCGATGTTACGAGAGCTGTTGCTGAAGCTGCGGGACAGTTTTCGGCAGGAACCGGGAAATCCGGTTGAGTGAGTACGCGATGATAAGGGGAGGTCTGCCGGTGAAAGGATTCTTTTCCACAAAAGACATGTTGTCGCTCACGATCGTTCGTATCGGCGTGGCTGCTGTATTGTTGCCGCACGGTTTTCAGAAGCTTTTGGGATGGTTCGGAGGGTTTGGGTGGGGAGCGACGATCGGTTTTTTTTCCCACTCGCTACACGTTCCTGTTTTCTTGACGATTCTGGTCATACTGGGAGAGTCGCTTGGAAGCGTGGCAATGCTGATGGGGTTCATGACCCGTTTCGTTGCCGCGGGCTATATCCTGATCATGCTGGGGGCGATCGACCTGGTGCACTGGAATAACGGATTTTTCATGAACTGGTTCGGAAAACAGGCAGGCGAGGGTTTCGAGTATCACCTGCTGGTCATTGCCATGGCCGCGTCCCTGCTGGTGGGCGGGGGCGGTAAGTGGTCCCTGGATGGTGCGATTGCCCGCACCATCGACAGGACCTGACGGATCCGGGGAATAAGAACCGGCCGGTCAAATTTTGACCACCAGACAAGCAGATAAACAGATCTAGAGGAAGAAGGAGGAGAAATGGGTCGCTTTTCCCCGATCGTCCGGGACGAAAAACCCGGAACATATTACTGGTGCTCTTGCGGAGAGTCGCAGGGACAACCTTTTTGCGACGGATCCCATAGCCGGAAAAATACCGGAAAAGCCCCTCTCGAGGTGAAGATCGAATCCGATCGCAAAGTCGCCTGGTGTACATGCAAGCAGTCTTCGAACAAACCCTTCTGCGATGGAACGCATTCCCGCGTTTCTTGACGGACGCCGGACGGAAGACTTTTTTTCCGTCCGGTTTTCTATCGGGGATGTCCTGTCCGCCCAAACACATTCGTAAGCTGTCCAAGCCCTTCTTTTGCGCCAATCGCCCATCCCACTTCTTCCTGACGGGCAACCTCCCATTCCCGGGGATTGATCCGGACAAGCGGACATCCGAGTGACTCGCCAAAGCTCCGGACGGTCGGGACGGACTGTCCGGCTCCGATTTCCAGAACGACCGGACGGGAAGCAGACCGAAGCCACTGTCGAAACAGGAGGATCTGCTCGCGGGATCTTTGTCCGATCCACTCTCCGTCTCCGAACATCAGGACGTTCGGTCGTGCGGGACCCTTGCAGAAAGGACACTCGGGCGGAGTTGAAAGGAGACGGCAGGAGGATTCGTCGATTTCCGGGAAGAATATATCGGCCTTCCAGACCTCTTTCCGGCAGGCATTCAGACACTGAAGAAAATGGATGGAACCGTGACACTCCACGATCCGGTCTGCCGGGAATCCGGCCTTTTGAAACTGTCCGTCCACATTGCTGGTGAAAATGAAAAAACCTCCCGGAAATTGTTTCCCCAGACCCAGCAGGTCCTGGAATCCTTCGTGGGGATCGGTGCGCCGATAGAGATTCAGACGGTGGCCGTAAAACCCCCACGCTTGTCGCAAATCGTCCCTGAACGCCCGGGGATTCGCCATTTCTTCAAAAGAAAGACCGGCTTTTCCCAATGCCGGATACGCCCTCCAGAATCCGTGGACTCCCCGGAAATCCGGAAGTCCCGAATCGATTCCCATCCCTGCCCCGGCGGTGATCACAAGGCTGTCTGCTTGTTTGAGTAAGAGAAGGATTGCTTTCAGCGGAGACGGATCGGTCATCACTCCCTCCTGAGTGCTTGGTGGACAGGCAGCCGTTTTTGAGTCCGACTGTTCCCGCGAGAAGGCAGAAAGGCAATGGGGCATCCCTCTGAAACGGATAGTGGAGGGAATCCCTTCGTCATCCGGATGAGACTTCCGTCGGAAACATCTGAAACAAATGAGAGCGTTTTCTTCGTCTTTCCTAATATCACGGCCTCTTTTCGAACCCCGATCCGATTTTCCGGTGACCCGGAAAAACAAAGAGACTCTTTGTTTTTCGTCAGGGAGAAGAACGTTCTCTTACTCATAAAGACAGTTTACCAAAAAAAATTCAGGGTATTGATCTCGATAATATGGAGCAGCCGATGCCCTGATTGGATATTCGAAAGGTTCAGGGTTCGTCCGGTTAAAACGTGATGACTTTCCAGAAAAATTCCTTGGACGGAACGGGGTTTGAGGGTTTTCAATGAAAGATATATGGGAATAGACAGACATGTTTTATGTTTTTTTACTATGGAAAATGGTTGGGTTTTATTTAATTAAAATATTTAATTTTAAGTATTTAGTGTTGTTTTATTTTTTTATTTTTAAAATAAAAGTTACGAATTATAAAATTTATTAATTAAAAAATTGTTGATTTAAAAAATAAAAGGTGTATTCTTAGGTCACCGGATTCCTCTCCCGGCTCCGAGAGGATGAAGGAAATTTCCATTTTTCCGATGAAGAATAAAAAGGGCCGGGGGAGCTTCAGGAAGATTCTTGTATTGTTTTCTGTCCGGAAAGGATTCCGGGACGGATGGGGAAAGGGGAAGGAAGATGTATGTGAGAAGGAATGAAACGGGCATTTCTCTCAAGCAAGGAATGGTGGCTGTTTCCTTGATCGTCGCTATCGTATTTCCCTTTACAGGGGTTCTGGGATGGGCGGGAAGTCACCGGGATATGGGACAGATGGAGTTGGCGAAGCCTCCTCTTCCTGTCTCCCGGGACGGGGGGGTAGCCTTATGGAGAACCTCTCCATCCTGTTCTCCTGTGTCGAATCTGGCAACTTGTGAAGCTGGAATGGTCCAGGAGAGCGTTTCCAGATAGTTCGGTCTTTTTCTTCAGACTGTCTGCTTTACGGGAAGAGCGGGTCCGTTCCTGAATGCGTTTCGGGATCGGGTCCGCTCTTCCTGTTTTTATTTTTCAGGATTCCGCATTCTTCTCCTGTCCGGCCCGACAGCTTGAAAGTGTTTCATGTTTCCAATAATATGAAACAATGAACGACCACAAGGCTGTTTCCCTCTTTGATGCGCTTGCGCAGGAATCCCGGCTGGCGGTCTTCCGACTTCTTGTGCGGGCGGGCGCTTCCGGGATGAACGCTACGACTCTGTCCGAACGGCTTTCCATTGTTCCTCCCACCTTGTCGTTTCACCTGAAAACGTTGTGCCAGTCCGGTCTTGTGGAAGTCCGCCGCAACGGAAGGTTTATGATTTACAGGGCAAACATATCCCTTGTCGTGGAACTGACGGAATTCCTGCTGGAAAACTGTTGCGCGGAAAGTCGGGAAGAGCCCTGTCCGCTTCCGGAAAAAGATTCCGTTGGCAACAACACAAAAGAATAAGGAGTCCCCATGAAACGATTTCACCTGCACCTTTCCGTCGACGACCTGGAACAGAACATAGGGTTTTATTCGGGGATTTTCGGGCAGCCTCCGACGGTTCGCAAAGACGATTATGCAAAATGGATGATCGAGGATCCCCGCATCAATTTTGCCCTTTCCCGCAGGGGACGAAAAACAGGACTCGATCACATGGGAATCCAGGCGGAGGACAAGGGAGAGCTGGACGAGCTTCAGAACAGGTTCCGCCTTGCGGGTATGCCGGTGCTTGACCAAAAAGAGACG
>JAKBTR010000109.1 GCA_021844275.1 Nitrospirota bacterium
AGTCCGTTATCATCGCGTTCTCCGAAGAAGAAATCACGAAAGAACGGGTCTATGCCTCTCCTGGCCCTCCCCAGGAAGGGACTTCTCCCCGAACAGCGAGGAAAAACGCTGCCGCGGAGATCTGGATAAAGGACATCCAGGAAAATTTCGTCTCGTCCTTCTCTCCAGAAGATCTGGGGGTCGAACGGGCCTCAAGAAAGGGCTTGATTCACTTACTGGATTCTCTCGGCTTGAACAGTTTGTTCTTGGCATTCGCATTTTGTATCACCGTGTTCGTAAGTGGCATTTGGGACAAGAAGACATGAAAAAAGCCCGGTTTTACGCGGGCTTGATTCACTTACTGGACTTTCTCGGATGGTACAGAATCATCAAATGGTGGAGGCGGCGGGAATTGAACCCGCGTCCGGAAACAGTCCGCCAAGAACCGCTACATGCTTAGCCTCTGTTTAAGTCTGACCAATGACAGGAAAGAGAGGCATACCTGTCACCAGCGAGTCTGTAAGGGTTTAGCTTCAGGAACCCAGACATGTTCCTTCGGCGATCCTGCCTTCTCCACGCCTTCGGATCCGGGCAGGCGCAAAATCCGACAGGCGCGCTCACTTAATTGTTTAGATTAAGCAGCGAGAGCCAGCTCTTCGTTGGCAGTTGTCTTTTTCCCAAAGGTTTTACGAGGACCTGGGACCTCGGCATGCTGTCCTTGCTTTCTCATCCCCGTCGAACCCGATCGCCCCCATGAAAATCGAACGTTTCGGTGATATGGAGATCTCGGCTGGCCGCCCTTAACGGCCAACTTTCTGCCGGGAACGAAAGACCCGCTGGATTTCGCGGTTAGCCTCCCGTTCCCGAATGGCTTCCCTCTTGTCTCCCTGTGTCTTTCCGCGAACCAGGGCGATTTCGACTTTGTACATGCCCCGATGTCCGGAATAAATCCTCAGGGGAACGACCGTCAACCCTTTCTGACGGACGAGACCCATGATCCGGAGAATCTCCTTCTTGTGCAAGAGGAGTCTCCTTTTCCTCATGGGCTCGTGGTTGTCCCGGAACGCCGCGCGGTAAGGACCGATGTGAAGCTGCCAAAGCCAAGCCTCTTCGTTTTCGATCCGGACGAAGGCATCCCCGAGATTCACCCGTCCGTCCCTCAAAGCCTTGACTTCCGTCCCGAAAAGAGCGATTCCCGCCTCAAATCGTTCCAGCACTTCATACTGGTGAAAAGCCTTCCGATTTGTCGCAGTCGCCCTTTCACGGGGCTCAGACTGATCCTTGCCGGCCATCCCGGACCCTTTCATTATACCAGACATCCATGCCCGGGGTGCAAGCCTCTTCGGGATCGTCTACTTTTTTCGGGAATCCCTCTTTTCGGGTTTCCTGAGATCCTTGTCTTCGGCCAGCGTCCCGAGATAATGCGTCAGCAGGCGAATACCGATGCCCACGTTTCCTTTTGGCTTGTAAGGCTCGTCCGATTCGACCCAGGCGGTTCCCGCGATATCCAGATGCACCCAGGGTTTTCCCTCGACGAAGTGGGAGAGAAACGCTGCGGCCGTAATCGTGCCGGCACCGCGGCCGCCCACATTCTGGACGTCGGCAATCGGACTCTTGATCTGTTCGAAGTATTCCTCAAATAAGGGGAGCTGCCAGCCTCGTTCTCCGACTTTTTCCCCGGTCTCCAGAACTTCCGTCATGCGTTTCTGATCATTTCCCAGGACACCGATGGCATGGGCTCCAAGAGCCACTGTCACCGCACCGGTTAATGTCGCAAGATCAATGACGAGAGCCGGATCGAACTTTTTGACCCCCCAGGACAAGGCGTCCGCCAGAATCAGGCGACCTTCGGCATCGGTGTTGATCACCTCGATCGTTTTTCCATTGAACGCACGCAAAACGTCACCCGGCTTGTTCGCCGTTCCGGACGGCATGTTTTCGGTAGCCGGCATCAGCCCGACCACCCACAGCGGGATACCAAGATCCGCGATGGCCGTCATGGTTCCCAGAACGGCCGCCCCTCCGGACATATCCCCTTTCATGGTCTCCATCTTTTCGGCGGGCTTGAGAGAAATCCCTCCGCTGTCGAACGTCAGGGTTTTCCCGACAAGTAGGACGGGCCGGACGTTCGCCGCTTTCGAAGGGCGATATTCCAGCTGGATCAGTCTCGCCGGTTCCATGGAACCCTTCGCAACCCCGACCAGAGCCCCGAGTCCCATTTCTTCCAGCTTCTCCCGGTCGTAGCTGACGAAACGGATCCCGCGTTTTTCACATTCGACAGAAGCCGTCCGGGCAATCATGGACGGCGTGGCGACGTTGGCGGGATGGTTGCCGAGATCGCGGGCAAGATAAGTGCCGCGCACGATGGCATGCGCCCATTCGATCCCTTTCCGGACCTTCTTTTCGGCCTCACGGGAAGAAAAAATTTGAAGGCTTGCTAAATCCCTGGATGATGGGCCTGATTTTTTTCCTTTTTCCTTCTTGTCCTTGTCGGTGCTTTTATACTGGTCGAACCGGTACAGGGAGAGAAGGGTTCCTTCGACGATCGCTTCCGACAGATTCTCCGCGTCGCCGTCCTGGTTCGAAACCAGAGTCGACGCCAGGGACGCGAGATTCCGGGAACGGGCGGCCCGGGCGACGGTCCCGGAAATTCTGCGGATCAGTTCCGGAGTGGTTTTTTCCCGGGAACCCAGACCCGCCAGAATCACGTACCGAACCGGCAGCTTTCCCATGGTCGGCAGGAAGAAAACATCGTTGGATGTCCCTTTGAATTCCCCGTTTTCCAGAATCCGGGAAACCTCTCCCCCGAGTGCTCCGTCCAGACGTTTCCGGAAGTCCTGGGCCATACGTCCGTCCTCCCAGACTCCCACGACCAGACCATCCGCCACGGAGGTCAGCGGATCCCCGGTTTTTGACGCGATCTCGATCTTGTCCATTTTTTCACGATCCATTCTGACCCACACTCCATTTCTCGCCCAAATACGGTCGTCAGGCGGTTCAAATGATTATAAGGACAAAATATTCCCGACTTTTCAGTATCCTCCCGATACGGTCCGTTCGGCAAGTGGATCCTAGGGATTGCCGGATGGGTCGTATTCCAGGGGATCCCGAACACCAGCCAAAGAGAAGCCTCTCAGGCGAAGAGCGCAACTGTCACACCGCCCGCACGCTCTGTTTCCTTCCCTGTAACAGGACCAGGTGTGCTCAAATGGAACCCCGAGGCGTATCCCTTCCGCGACGATTTCCCCCTTGTTCAGATGGATGACAGGAGTCACGATCCGGATGTTCGCTCCTGGACGTGTTCCCAAACGGATGGCTTCTTCGAAAGCGTCGTAAAATATGCGACGGCAATCCGGATATCCCGAACTGTCTTCTTCCACCGCCCCGATCCAGATCCGGTCGAACCTGAGAATTTCACACCAGCTGGTCGCGATGGACAGAAAATGGGCATTTCGGAACGGAACGTAAGTGGAGGGAATTCCTTCGGCATCCAGGTTGGCCGGAGGAACGTCGATGGACCGGTCGGTCAGGGCGGACCCTCCCAGAGAGCCTAAAGAAGTGAGGTCGACGACCCGCTTCCGATCCACGCCCCAATGGAGGGAGAGGTTTCGAAACGCCCTTTCTTCACTTTCCTGCGCCCGCGCTCCGTAACGAACATGGAGAAAGGCTACCCTCGGGCTTTCCCGAACGGCCATGGCCCCTGTCACGGCGCTGTCCATCCCCCCGCTGACCAGCACGACGGAACCTTTTCCACCGATCTTTTTCTCGATGTTGTCCGGATCCCTGACAAGCATGATCAGACCCCCTTCAACAAGGGATCGAAAAGAATCTTGTGCAGCTGGACCTGAACCCGGATCGGGAAACCGGAATCCAGAACCCACCTCGCCAGATCGCGAGGATCGCATTCTCCGTATACCGGAGAGAAGGTTACCGGCACTCGACCCCACACCCCCCACTCTTCCAGTTTTTGGACCGACCAGTCAAAATCCCCTCGGTCGGCCACAACGGCCTTGATTTCGTCTCTTTGTCCGAGATCCGAGAAGTGTTCGGGCTTCATCCACGCATCCATTCCTGATCCGGGAGGCTTCAGGTCGACGATCAGGCGGCAGTCCCGGTTCAGTCCGTCAGGAACCGGGAATCCTCCGGATGTTTCGATCAGAACAGTCTTTCCCCGATCAAGTAGTTTCTGGACCAGTTCCGGAAGCTCCGGCTGGACAAAAGGTTCTCCCCCGGTGATCTCGACAAGGAATGTTCCGGACGAAACCGCTTCTTCGACCAGAGCGTCGACCGCCCGGTCTTCTCCCCCGTAAAATGAGTAGGCTGTATCGCACCATCGGCAACGCAAGGGGCATCCGGTCGTCCGGATAAAAAAACAGGGCCATCCCGAATAAAGGGATTCCCCCTGGATGGACCGGAACGTTTCGGTGATTTTCACGGCAACGGCCCCTGATTCGTCAACAATTGATCAACAAATGTCCGATCGACCATGTCCTACGGTCCTTTGCCAGTCGCCGATTTCGCGGCGGAGCGAATTTCTTTCCGGATTTCCGATATGCGCTCCAGGACGACCCCCTGGTTGGGATAGCTTCCCTTGATCGACTCCAGAATCGACAAGGCCTTCTGATGGTCTCCCAGACGGTTCCATGTCAGCGCCAGGTTGAATCGCGCGACCGGTGCGAAGGGACTGTTCGGATAGCGGTCGACAAAACGTTCGAGATCCCGCTGGGCAGAATGGGGGTCCGACGCCAGGTTTTCGAGAAGGCCGATCTTGAACTGGGCTTTCTGTCCCTGAAAGCTGTCTCCGTCCAGATCCGATACCTTTTTATAATATCCCAGTGCTTCGCTGTAATGCCCCTCATGTTCGAGGATACGGGCGGAAAGGTCCCAGACCCGGGGTTTGAACGAGGACATCAAATTGGAGCTGTCCAGACCCCGGAGAATGGCCAGAGCCTCGTCGGGTTTTCCCAAATGTTCCAGATCGGAGGCGAGATCGATCGACACCCTCTGTCGAAAAGAACCGTCCTTGAGGTTCTCCAGGGATTTCATGTAATGACCGGACGCTCTTTGGGGATCGTTTCCGTAGAGGTCGTCCATGCGTCCCAACTCGTAAAAGGCCTGACCTGCCAACGGAGAGCTCGGTGAACCGTCGATCGCCGCGTGAAACTCTTTCCGGGCCCCGGCAAGATCCATATGGATCAACGCTTCCTCGGCCCGGTTGTAGTGCTCCTGAGCCTGATTTTTCTGACAACCGGAGATGAGGGCTAGCACCAGAACGGTTCCCGTCAGGGCCCTACGTCCCCTCCGATTCACCTTCGACCTCCCTGGGAGGACTGACAACGGCGGAAACGATCGTGTCTTCGTCTCCCAGCCGCATGACGATCACCCCCTGGGCTCCCCGCCCCATTTTTCGGAGTTCGTTGGCCGGAACCCGGTTCGTCACCCCTTTCGAGGTAATGATCGTGAGGTCTTCCGCATCACCGGCCTTGACAAGGGACACGACGGACCCGATTTTTTCGGCACCCCTGGAGATCTTGAGGCCCATTCCGCCCCGATGCTGATGGCGGAATTTCGCCACATCCAGACGTTTTCCGTACCCCTTTTCCGTGACGACGGCCACAGGATCGGTTTCCGTCACGATTTCCGCGTCGGCTACGCGGTCATCTTCCCGGAGACGAATCGCCCGAACCCCGGTGGCGGTGCGGCCCTGTTCGGTCACTTCGTTGATGGGAAACAATATGGCCATTCCCCGGCGGGTCGCCACCAGGACATGGCTGTCCGGATCGGCGACGAGAACCTGGGCGAGACGGTCTCCTTCACGCAATGTCAGGGCGATGATGCCCGACTGGCGAATGGACGAGTAGGCATCGAGGGCGGTCCGCTTGATGACCCCGTTGACGGTCACGAAGACGAGGCTCCTCTCTCCCTCGAAAGAAGACACGTTCAGCATGCGCGTCACCTTTTCTTCCGGAGCCAGGGGAAGAAATCCACGAATGGGCTTACCTCGGGCGATCCGCTGGACTTCGGGGATCTCATGAGCCTTGACCCGATAGACCTTTCCGATATCGGTAAAGAACAGGATCGTTTCATGCGCCGTCGGCGTCAGGGTGATGGTCACGGCGTCGTCCTCTTTGAGCGACACACCGCTACGGCCCTTGCCCCCTCTTCGCTGCGTGGGATAAGCGTCGTGGGACACTCTCTTGATGTAGCCCTGATACGTCAGTGTGACGTAACAGGGATCGTTGGGGATCATCGATTCGATCGAAATCTCTCCGTCCTCCGGAACGATCCGGGTCCGTCTCCCGTCGCCATAATTTTCGCGGAGGGTCGTGAACTCTTCGCGAATGACGGCCATGAGCCGGGACCGGGATCCCAGAATTTCCTCGAGCCCCTGAATCAGTACGCGGACGACTTCGTGTTCCGCTTCGATCTTGTCCCGTTCGAGAGCCGTGAGACGTTGCAAACGCATTTCCAGGATTGCCCGGGCCTGGATCTCCGAAAAGGCAAACTGGTCGATAAGCCCGGAACGCGCTTCATCCGGAGAAGCGGAAGAACGGATCAGCGCGATGATCTGATCCATCAGATCGATGGCCCTTTTGAGACCTTCGAGAATATGGAATCGTTCACGGGCCTTGCGGAGCCGGAAAAGGGTTCGCCGGGTAACGACATCCTGACGGAACGACAGAAAATGGACCAGGGCTTCCCGTAGAGAAAGAATCATCGGCCGCTGGTTCACCAGAGCGACAAAGTTGTAACCGAAAGACGTCTGGAGCGGTGTCTGGGCGTACAACCTGTTCAGTACGACCGGGGGATTCGCATCCCGCTTCAGGTCGATGACGACCCGCATCCCGTCCCGGTCGGATTCGTCCCGGATGTCGGCAATGCCGTCCAACGCTCCTTCCCGGACGAGTTCCGCAATGCGCTCGATCAGTCTCGCCTTGTTCACCTGATAGGGAATTTCACGGATGATGATCGCCATCCGGTCCGCTCTCGTGCTCTCTTCGATGTCGGCGACACCGCGCATGACGATCGACCCTCTCCCGGTCCGGAGAGCCGATTCGATCCCTGATCGTCCCATGATGAGACCGCCCGTCGGAAAATCCGGACCATGCACGATGGAAAGAAGATCGTCCACGGAAAGATCGGGGTTGTCGATCAGCGCCAGGAGTCCGTCGATAATTTCGGTGATATTGTGGGGAGGGATGTTCGTCGCCATTCCGACGGCGATACCGGCCGAACCGTTCAGGAGAAGAAGCGGGAGGCGCGCCGGAAGAACCCGGGGCTCCTGGAGAGATTCGTCATAGTTCGGGGCGAACTCGACGGTTTCCTCTTCAAGCTCCGCCATCATTTCTTCCGAGAGCGATTCCAGGCGTATTTCGGTATACCGCATGGCCGCGGGGGCGTCCCCGTCAACCGACCCGAAATTGCCCTGGCCGTCAATCAGAGGGTATCGGAGCGTGAAAGGCTGCACCAGACGCACGGCGGTATCGTACACCGCCACATCACCGTGCGGATGATATTTACCGATCACGTCTCCCACAATACGGGCGGACTTGCGGTAGGGACCTCCCGAGCGAACACCCATTTCCTGCATCGCGAAAAGAACGCGTCTCTGGACGGGTTTCAGTCCGTCACGGACGTCCGGAAGCGCGCGACCGACGATTACGCTCATCGAGTAATTGAGATAGGCGGTCTTCATCTCGTCATCGATGGAAACCACAGTCTCGAACGGTATCAGCGGCAAAACATCCTCCCTTTTACAGAGACCTCACATTAGGACCGGCGTATCGTTCGTCGGGCTCAGATGTCCAGATTGGCCACGTCGAGCGCATGTTTTTCGATGAACTCCCGGCGGGGAGCAACGTGCTCTCCCATCAAAGTCGTAAAGACGCGGTCGGCCTCGACATAGTCCGGAATGGAGACTTTCAGAAGCGTCCTGCGGGCCGGATCCATGGTCGTTTCCCAAAGTTGCTCGGGGTTCATTTCCCCGAGTCCTTTGTACCGCTGGATGGACATTTTCTGACGGATGGGGTTTTCCAGAAAAGACAGAAGCTCCCGGGGACTCCTGAACCGGACTTCCTCTCCTTCGGAGCCTCTTCTCAGAAGATATCCTTCGGGATAAAGAAGCCCCGACGTTCGGAGAAGCTTGAGAGATCTCTTTCCGGCAAGAAGCTGGGCCAGGAGATGGTGGTCCAGGAGGAGACGGGATTCGTATCCGAGGCTTTCCGTGTAAAATCGGATCCGAAACCACTCTTCATCCGGATGACTTTCCGAAGTCAACGGATCGCGTTCGACCTGGCCTGTGAGAACCCCTCCTTCTGCCCAGCGGGCGTATTCTTCCGTGAGAAAAGAAACAAGCCTCAGGGCGGAATCCTCGCTTTTCAAAAGATCGATTCCGGTTTCCGGGAATATTCCGATCATCCGGATCAGCATCTCGTTCCCGAAGCGCTGTGCGTGGGCCCGGACCTGTTCTTCAAAATGGGAGAGTATCAGGAGTTTCGCCACGGAGCCTTCCCGGGATAGCCACTGACCCGCCGGTTCGTCGTAAAACATCCAGTCAGCGCAGGCAAGCTCCAGAATATACGCCTGAAGGGCTTCATCGTTCAGGAGATACCGCTCCTGCCGACCGTAGGACACCTTGTAAAGAGGAGGCTGCGCGATATAGACGAACTGGCCGTCGATCAGGGGATTCATGTGCCGGAAAAAGAAGGTCAGGAGAAGTGTCCGGATATGAGCTCCGTCCACGTCCGCGTCTGTCATGATGATGATCTTGTGATAACGGAGTTTTTTTTCCGAAAACTCTTCATCCCCGAGACCGCATCCAACAGCGGTGATCAGCGCCCGTACCTCGTCGTTTGTGATGAATTTCTCGATCCCTCGGGATTTTTCGACGTTCAGGATCTTTCCTTTGAGAGGCAGAATGGCCTGAAAACGCCTGTCGCGACCCTGCTTGGCCGACCCTCCTGCGGAATCTCCTTCCACGATGTACAGTTCGCATTTGGCGGGGTCGGATTCCTGGCAATCCGCGAGTTTTCCCGGCAGGTTTGATCCTTCGAGAACATTCTTCCGCTTGGCCAGATCCTTGGCTTTGCGGGCCGCTTCACGCGCCTGGGCTGTCAGAACCGCTTTCTCGGCAATCTTTTTGGCGGTCTGGGGATCTTCCTCAAATTTTTCCTGAAGCGCTTCCGACAGGAAGGACTCCATCGCTCCGGAGACCCAGCTCGAACCCAGCTTGGCCTTCGTCTGTCCTTCGAACTGGGGACTCGGGATACGGACGCTGATGACTCCCGTCAGGCCTTCACGGACATCCTCTCCCCGGACTTCTTCTCCCTTGTTCAACTGTTTTTCACGGATGAAGCGGTTGATGGTCTTCGTGATCGCCGTCCGGAAACCCCGAACATGCGTGCCGCCTTCCCGGGTGTGAATATTGTTGGCAAAACCCAGAACCGTCTCGTTTTCTGTCGACTCCTGGTACTGGAAGGCAACTTCGAACTGAGATCCGTCCTCCAGATTTTTCCGGAAAAACAGGACATCGTGAAGAGGCTTCTTGTTTTCGTTCAAAAAGGAAACGAAAGACTGAACCCCCCCATCGAAATGGAAGGTCTCTTCCCGGAGCGTTTCCTCGTCTTTAAAATGAATGGTCAGAACCGGATTCAGAAAGGCCATCTCTCGGAAGCGGTGGGCGAGTGTTTCGAAAGAAAACTGGTCCGTTTCCATAATGGTCATATCCGGCCAGAAACGGATGATGGTCCCTCGCTGGGCGGTTTCGCCAAAAACCGCCAGCGGAGCCACCGGTGCTCCCTTATGATAGGTTTGCCGATGGACCAGTCCGTTCTGGTGAATTTCCAGATAGAGGGTTTCAGACAGCGCGTTGACCACAGAAACACCGACGCCGTGCAATCCTCCGGACACCTTGTACAGATTGTTGTTGAATTTTCCTCCGGCGTGGAGAACGGTCAGAACGACCTCCGCCGCAGACCGTTTCTGTTCGGCGTGCATGCCGGTAGGTATGCCACGGCCATTGTCGGCGACGGTGACGGACCGGTCGGAATGGAGAGTGATGTGAATGTCCGTGCAATGACCTGCAAGCGCCTCGTCCACGCTGTTGTCCACAAGCTCGTACACCAGGTGGTGAAGCCCATCGACTCCCGTGCTGCCGATATACATGCCCGGCCGGACCCTGACCGCTTCCAGCCCTTCCAATACGCGGATATGCTCCGCGGTGTATTCATTTTCTACAGGTTCCCCTGAGCTCACCACTCCTCCTCCGTCCGTCCTTGCTATCCGGAAAGTTTCTTGTGCCCCTCCCGATGATCCCTAATCCACCGCTTCGAGAGGCATAATAACATATCGTGAATCCGGCTCTTCGGCACATGACCAGATGGAAGGCATACTGGAGCTCTTCGCCGGGTCGGGATCCATCACGGCTTCCATGCGCATCGTTTCCCCCTGACAAACCTGCAAAAGAGTCCGGATTTGGTCCGTGTTGAATACGAGGCTTCCCGGAGATCCTTTTAAAAACACCGGCAGGGTTTCTGTCGATTCCCCGATTTCTTCATTCCGGGTCGACAGGGTCAGGGAACGGGCGTCCCAGGAAAAGATGATTTCCGCTTTTTTGTCCGATACAAGCGACATGCGGCGGATGGACGATTCGAGCAATGAACGGGAACATTCGAGGCCCAGATTGAACTCGGAGGGAAAGGCATCCCGATAGTTCGGGAAGGGCGTTCCCAAAAGACGTGTATAGTAGTAAAAGCCGCCCCACCGGAAAGTTGCGTATTTGGGGTTGACCACGACCTCTACCGAAATGGAGCCGTTCTTGAGATCGAGGTCGAGAACGTGCAACAAATCCTGAAGTGTCCTTTTCCGAAGAATAAAGCGGCTTTCAGTCTGTCCGGCCAGATCGAAACCGGCGTCTTCTCCGAGAAGAACCGTTCCGTGGTGAAGACGATGCCCGTCCGTCCCGACAATATTCAGTCGGACCGTGGACCCCTCCCGGACCCGGTGAAAAAGAACTCCGTTCATGGGTTTTGAATCGTCTTCGAGAACAAACGGCAACGTTTTTCGAATAAGACCTGCGATTTGCTCAAGGGAAACCAGAAAGGAATAATCGGCCTTGATCTCGGGAAAACCGACATATTCTTCCGGATCGATTCCTTTCAGGTCGTAGAGAAGCCGTTCTCTTTCGATTCTGGTCGAGCCGTTTTCAAGACGGGTAAGGGACACTTTTCCGGATGGAAGTTCCCGAAACAGCTGATGAAGCTTTTTTCCTGCAACAGTCGTCTTTCCCGGCGTCCGGACTTCGCACGGGACTTCGAATCGTCCTCCCGTATGATTATCCGTAGCAAAAAGGACAGCTTTCTGATCGAACGCCTCTATCAGAATAAAAGAACCGATCTGAACCAGATTTTTCCGTTCGGCCAGCAGAGCAACCCGTTGCAGGCCGTCCAGAAAAGCTTCCTGGTCGACAGTGATCTCCATGATATCCTCCTTACCTTCCTAGCCCTGCTGCTCGAGCTTTTTTTTGAGATAGACAAGGTCGGAGGAAAGTGCCGGATCCGATTCCAGTTTTTCCTCCACCATCTTGAAAGAATAAATGGCTGTCGAGTGGTCCCGTCCCCCGAGCTCACGACCGATTTCCGGATAGGACTTCTGCGTCAGCTCGCGAATGAGATAAACAGCCACATGTCTCGCTGTCACAAGTGTTTTATGCCGTTTTTTCGACCGGATTTCCTTCGGAAGAACCTTAAAGTATTCCGCGACTTCCTGGAGAATGCGGTCAACCGAAATCGACTCTCTCGACAGAGGCATCAAGTCCGACAACAGGTTTCTGGCAACCTCGATCGTAATGGGTTTTCCCATGAGGTTTCCATACGCTCCCAAACGGATCATGGCCCCTTCAAGTTCCCGGATGTTGGACTTGATGGAATTTGCCAGAAAATAAACCACATCCATCGGCAAATCCACTTTTTCCTGTGCCATCTTTCCTTTCAGAATTTCCACCTTCGTCTCGAAGTCCGGAATCTGGATGTCGGCGATCAATCCCCACCCGAAACGGGATTTGAGCCTGCCTTCCAGGGTCGGGATGTCGTTCGGCATGCAGTCGCTCGAGAGGATGATCTGCTTTCCGTTCTCATACAGGGCATTGAACGTATAGAAGAGTTCCTCCTGCGTCCGTTCCTTTCCGGACAAAAACTGTACGTCATCCATGATCAGGACATCTATTTTCCGGTACCTTTCCCTAAATTCATTCATCTTGTTGAACTTGATGGCGCTGACCATTTCGTTCAGGAAGGATTCTGTTGTGATGTAAAGCACCTTGAGGGAAGGATAGAGATGGATCATGCAATTCCCGATGGCCGACACCAGGTGGGTCTTGCCCAACCCAACAGAACCAAAGACATAAAAGGGATTATAAGCTTTCGAAGGATTGTTTGCGATCGCAAAAGCGGCCGCGTGTGCAAACTGGTTGCACACCCCGACCACATAATTGTCGAAACAGTAGCGGAGGTTCAGATTGTGGTTCCAGGAAACGGCATGGTCGTCCCCCAAAGGAATAGGAACCGATTTTCCGGACCCGGTCGTCACTTCCGGTGCGGAATTCTGGCGGGTTTTCCTTCTTTTGCGGGGTAGATTTTCCGGCTGTACGAGAACATCAAAGGAAAGTTCCGGATCGTGTGTTACTTCCCGGAAGGCTGTCAGCAGATCATTGTAATACCGGCTCTGTACGAGGCGCTGGATAAAAGTGCTCCCCACCAGCAAGGAATATCCGTCCTTTCTTCCATCGAGGACGGCCCCCTTGAGCAGGTCCAGAATACCGTCCCGCTCAAGTACCCCCGGTTCGGAACCGAACTCGCAGAATCTCTCCAGAACCTGATTCCAAAGAGACTGATTCATATTTGCGCCCGTACCTCCACCCGATCTTGGCCCAACACTTTTTCAACACCTGTGGAAATCCTGTTTTTCCTTAAGGATATGGGGAATCATCTGGATACACTCGGGAACAGGACCACAAGCCCTGTGGAAGCGGAGTGAACGGAATGTGAATACCGCTCGAATTCGATGGTGGCGATCGTATCAGAAGGTTAATAGACAATTCAACCAACGGGAATATCCCGGGTTTTTCACTGTCCGACGAACCTGACAAATCCTTCTGCCATCATTATAAACAATTTTTTTTCCACAGACCGGCCTGTCTCTTACTGTTACTTCATTCCTTAAAGAAAGAATAAAAACAAAATACACAATAACAGCGCGATTCCATTTACCAAGTGACCCGGAGCACAGGTTGTTGTCGACTTGACCCCTCCCGAAGGCTGTCCTAGAATGAATCTTTATGACATATAACAAGATGACTGATAAAAAGAACATGAGAAGTCCGGATATATCCACTCCCCGCCCCGGGATATTCATCCGCTGAAGGAGAGTTCCATGAAAATGAGCGGAGCGGAAATGCTCCTTGAGTCCCTGAAAAGGGAAAAAGTAACCCATATTTTCGGATATCCCGGGGGAGTTGTCCTTCCTGTTTTCGACGCCCTGTACAAGGATCCTTCCCTCCAGGTTGTCCTGACACGGCACGAACAGGGTGCGGTTCACGCAGCAGAAGGGTATGCCCGTTCAAGTAATACGGTCGGAGTTGTTCTCGTTACCTCCGGACCCGGGGCGACAAACACACTGACCGGAATCGCAGATGCCAACATGGATTCCATCCCTCTGGTGATCATTACAGGCCAGGTTCCCACGAAGATGATCGGAAACGATGCTTTCCAGGAAGCCGACATTATCGGTATGAGCCGTTCCTGCACAAAACACAATTTCCTGGTCCGGAAGATCTCGGACCTGCCGAGAATTATCAAGGAAGCTTTTTACATTGCCAGAACCGGAAGACCCGGTCCCGTTCTGATCGATTTTCCAAAAGATATCATCCTCGAAAAAGGAGATTTCGTTTACCCGGAAACCGTGTCTATTCGAAGCTACAATCCAACGATACAGGGAAATCGCTGGCAAATTCGAAAAGCGGCCCAGACGATTCTGAAATCCCGGAAACCGGTTCTTTACGCTGGCGGGGGAATTATTTCTTCCGATGCCCACAAGGAACTTCTTGATCTGGTTACCCTGACGAACATTCCGACAACGCTCACTCTCATGGGTCTCGGCGCTCTTCCGGGAAATCATCCGCGGTTTCTGGGAATGCTCGGAATGCACGGGACATATGCCGCGAACATGGCAATTCATGACGCGGATGTCCTGATCGCCGTCGGAGTCCGTTTCGATGATAGGGTTACCGGCAAGATCGCGGAATTCTCTCCACATTCCAAAGTCATCCATATCGACATCGATCCGACTTCCATCCGCAAAAATTTCCACGTGGATGTTCCGATTGTGGGAGATGCCCGCGTCATCCTGAAAGATCTGATCGAAGAACTTCGGGAAATCTCCGGAGGAGAGGACGCTTTTCGCCATTACCAGCCATGGATCGAACAGATCTCGGAATGGGAAAAGGAACACCCTCTCTGTTACACACTCGACAAGGAAGTCATCAAACCGCAACATGTTATCGAAAAGATCTACCAGTTCACCCAGGGCGACTGCATCGTTTCAACGGACGTCGGACAACATCAGATGTGGACCGCACAATTCTTTAAATTTATCAAACCCAACACCTGGTTGACCTCGGGTGGCCTCGGGACGATGGGATATGGCTTTCCGGCAGCGATCGGTGCCCAAAAGGCCCATCCGGGAAAACGTGTGATCGCAATTACTGGAGAAGGCAGCTTTCTGATGAATATCCAGGAAATGGCCACGGTCGTTTCTCTGGACCTTCCGGTAAAAATCGTGATCCTCAACAATCAATATCTGGGAATGGTTCGACAGTGGCAGGAGTTTTTCTACGGGAGCCGCTATTCTTCTTCCTTCATCGGACAATCTCCGGATTTTGTCAAACTGGCCGAGGCGTTTGGAATGATCGGGATGCGGGCCACCCGCCCCGAGCAGGTCGAAGATGTTATTCTCGACGGGTTTTCCCGGCGTGGACCGGTCCTGATGGAGTTTCAGGTCGATCCGGAAGAAAACGTCTTTCCCATGGTACCGGCGGGAGGATCCAACATCGAGATGATTTTTGAATCACCGGGTGAAAAGGACGATCCTAAAAAAAGAGATTCCATACTGACCGCATGAACCCGGAGATCCAAGTGTCCGAGACAAGGAAACATTATATTCAGATCATCGTGGAAAACCGTTTCGGAGTGTTGTCACGTGTCGCTGGTCTTTTCAGTGCCCGTGGTTTCAATATCGACAGTCTTTCCGTCGCTCCGGGTCTCGATCCCAGTGTTTCCCAGATGACAATTGAAACCCAGGGTGACGATCATGTGGTCGAACAGATCATCAAACAGCTCAACAAGCTGATCGATGTCATCAAGGTCGTCAACCTGTCCGAGTTTTCCTTTTTAACGCGGGAAACTCTTCTGATCAGGGTCAATACGAACACGCGGCCGGGTGATCGGGATGAAGCTTTTCGAATTGTGGAAATCTTTCGGGCAAGGATCATCGACTCTTCTCCGACGACCTATACCATCGAGGTAACCGGTGATGAGGACAAGATCGAAGCGATCTTGAATTTTCTCAAACCTCTCGGGATCAAGGAAGTCATCCGGACCGGGAAAGTTGCCGTTGCACGAGAGGATCAGAAACTCGGGACATCGAAGAGTGTATCCCGTCTCACCGACGGGGACATGAGTTATCACCGGTGAGTGTTGTTCCGACACATCGCCTTTATCCCAGATTTTTAACAGGAGAGCATTCTTGAAAAAAAGAATTTATTACGAAACGGACCTGAATCTCGACATCATTCGGAAGCGTCGGGTCGCCATCATCGGATTCGGAAGCCAGGGACACGCTCATGCCCTGAATCTCAAGGAGAGCGGAGTCAACGTCACGGTGGGCCTTCGTCCCGGTTCTTCCTGGAACAAGGCGGCCGCTTTCGGATTTTCTCCTGCGACAGTTTCCGAAGCTGTCCAGAAGAACGATGTTGTGATGATCCTTCTCCCCGACGAACTTCAGGCCGATGTCTATCGTACGGAAATCGCTCCCAATCTGAAATCTGGTATGGCTTTGGCATTTGGACACGGATTTAATATCCATTTTGGTCAGATCAAGCCGCCTGCAGATGTTGACGTCTTTTTGGCCGCTCCAAAAGGCCCAGGGCATCTGGTTCGTTCCGAATATCAGAAGGGCTCAGGAGTTCCTGCCCTTGTGGCTGTGGCACAGGATGCGACGGGTGTCGCCAAGGAGCTGGCGTTAAGCTATGCAGCTGCCATTGGTGGAGGGCGGCCAGGAATTTTCGAGACGTCTTTCCGGGAGGAAACGGAAACGGATCTTTTCGGAGAGCAGGTTGTTTTGTGCGGAGGACTGACAGCCTTGATTTCTGCTGGATTTGAAACTCTTGTCGAAGCCGGATACGCTCCGGAAATGGCTTATTTCGAGTGTTTGCACGAGGTCAAACTGATCGTCGATCTGATCTATGAAGGCGGTATTTCGAACATGCGCTACTCCATCAGCAATACGGCCGAATATGGAGATCTGACGAGAGGTCCCCGGATTGTTACGGAAGAGACGCGTCAGGAGATGAAAAGAATTCTTCGTGAAATTCAGTCTGGTGCTTTTGCAAAAGAATTTATCCTCGAGAACAGAGCAGGAAAACCGGTTTTCCAGGCCCTTGAAAAACAAGGACAGGAACATCCCATTGAAAAAGTCGGGCAGGAAATTCGCTCCATGATGCCATGGATTACGAAATCCCGCTTGGTCGATCAGGCGAAGAACTGATTTCTGCCGACAATGCGGATTTCTGAAAATCATTTCAAGACTCCTGTCGTTCGGGAAGGAATTCCGTTCGTCGGACTGGCGTTGGGAATCTTTCTCGTTTGCCTGTATTTTTTGGGGACGGCGGGTTTGATCGCTGGCTTGATCCCCCTGTTTGTGCTCAATTTTTTCCGAAATCCGGACAGAAAGGTTCCGGACGGCAAAGGAAACATCGTCTCTCCTGCCGACGGAAAAATTGTCAAAATGCAGAAGGATCCCCAAACGGGACGATGGAAGGTCGCGATCTTCATGAATGTATTCGATGTTCACGTAAACCGGATTCCGGTGACTTCTGTCGTCCGGAACATCACGTATGTTCCCGGGAAATTTTTGAATGCGGACTTGGACAAGGCGTCCGAATATAACGAGAGAAACACCCTTCTTCTTCAAACGGAAGATGGTCAGGAAATCTCAATGACCCAGGTCGCGGGCCTGATCGCCCGTCGTATTGTCTGTTACGCGGAAATCTCCGACCGGTTACCCGCGGGAACCACTTTTGGCCTGATCCGGTTCGGATCCCGAGTGGATCTGGACCTTCCGGAAAAGACAATTCTGTCGGTCGGAATGGGACAGCGGGTAAAGGGAGGAGAGTCGATCCTTGGAACACTACCATCAGAACAGTCCGTCTGACGGGACGATCCCCCGATCACGCGGAATTTATATTCTCCCCAATCTGTTTACGACGGGAAACCTCTTTTTCGGTTTTCTTGCGATCGTACAGAGCTTTCATCATGATTTTCTGAAAGCCGCCTATTCGATTCTGATCGCTTCGATCTTCGACAATCTCGACGGAAAGGTCGCACGTCTGGCCCGCGCAACAAGCCAGTTCGGGGTCGAATATGACAGTCTTGCCGACCTGATTTCCTTCGGTGTTGCACCCGCATTTCTGGTTTTCAACTCCGATCTTTCTTCGTACCATAGGCTTGGCCTTCTGGCGGCTTTTCTGTTCGCGGTTTGCGGCGCACTGCGCCTCGCACGTTTCAATGTCATCACAACCAAGGTTTCAAGCCGTTATTTTGTGGGTCTTCCGATTCCGGCCGGTGCCTTATTTCTCGTTTCATCGGAGTTGGCCAAAAACAGCCCGATTTCAATTATTTTTCCACTTTCGAGCGGTTTTTTCCTAGCATCGACCTATTTTGTTGCGATTCTGATGGTGAGTCCAGTCCTCTACAAGAGTTTCAAGGAAATTCGTTTTTTGAAAAGGCCTCTCCACACGTTCGTTTCCGTTCTTTTGGTTGCGCTGCTTTTTGTCCTCTACCCCCGCCAGGCCCTCTTCGTCGGTATTTTTCTCTATACCCTGTCCGGTCCTGCCGAGTTTCTTCTTTTCCGGTTTATTGTCAAAAAACCCCAGACGCTGGATCCGGAACCGTCGACGAGAGATTTTTCTTCTTCTCGTCTTTCGCATCTGAAAGGGTTGAACAGACGTAAGCCCTGATCCGGATTTTCCTGAGGGAATTCAATCCGGATTGCATAGGAGATCAAAATGGCTGGAGAGAACAGCATGGTGAAAATTTTCGATACAACGCTCAGAGACGGAGAGCAAAGTCCCGGAGCATCCATGCAGAGAGAAGAAAAACTGCAGGTTGCCCGACAACTGGCTCGCTTGAACGTTGATGTGATAGAGGCTGGGTTTCCGGTCGCTTCTCCGGACGACTTCGAAGCTGTGTCACAGATTGCTGCAGAGGTCGGAAACTTGTCAGATCCTCCGGTTATTTGTGCCCTTGCCCGAGCGACAGACAAAGACATTCTGGAAGCGGCGCGTTCGGTAAAAAACGCCTGTCTTCCCCGAATTCATACCTTCATTGCGACCAGTCCCGTCCACATGGACAAGAAGCTTCGAATGGGACCGGAAGAAGTTCTTCTGACCATTGATCGCGCTGTAACCCTCGCCAGAAAGAATGTAAGAGATGTCGAGTTTTCCGCGGAAGACGCGTTCCGGAGCGACCGGACTTTTCTTGCCCGGGCTGTCCGGACGGCGATCGAAGCCGGTGCCACAACAATCAATATTCCGGATACGGTTGGATACGCCGTTCCGGATGCTGTCAAAGATCTTTTCCGCTTTTTGATCGACACGATTCCTGGAGCGAAGAACATTGTTTTCTCGTGTCATTGCCACGACGATCTTGGACTTTCCGTCGCCAACTCGCTTGCCGCCCTGGAGGCTGGTGCCCGTCAGGTGGAGTGTACGGTGAACGGAATCGGAGAACGTGCCGGCAATGCCGCGCTGGAAGAAATCGTGATGGCACTTCGGGTCCGGAAGCCGTGGTTCAATCTGGAGACACGGATACGGTCCGAAGAGATTTTCCGGACCAGTCGGCTGATTTCATCGGTAACCGGCATGATTGTCCAGCCCAATAAGGCGATTGTCGGAGAGAACGCTTTCGCACACGAATCGGGCATTCATCAGGACGGTCTTTTGAAAGCCAAGGATACCTACGAAATTCTGGTCCCCGAACAGGTGGGGGTCTTGGGAGGACGTCTTGTTCTCGGAAAACATTCCGGAAGACACGCGTTGAACGATCGTCTGAAAGCGATGGGGTATTCCCTCAGCCCCGAAGAACTCGAGAGGGTTTTTTCCCGTTTCAAAAAACTCGCAGACCAGAAAAAGGAATTGTACGAAGAGGATCTGGAGGTGTTGCTGACGGAGGAAGGATCCCAGAGTCAGGATCGGTTCGTTCTGAAGCGGCTCCATGTGAGCGGGGGAACGGAGATCCCTCCGACGGCAACGGTTGTTCTCGAGCGGGACGGAGTCGAACACCGGATGGCAGGATTGGGTGACGGTCCGGTCGACGCCATATATCGGACCGTTTCCAAAATGACGGGAACGGATGCGCGACTGGTTTCTTATTCGGTCAAGGCGATCACCGGCGGCACAGACGCTTTGGGTGAGGTGACGGTCCGGATCGACGGCAACGGGCTTTTGTCGATCGGTCAGGGAGCGGATACCGATATTTTGGTGGCTTCGGCCAAAGCCTATCTGGCGGCGTTGAACCGGCTCGAACGGAAGAAGACGAAAGCGGGACGATTGTCTTCCATCTCCTCTTTTGACAGTGAAAAAACGGAAATCCAGGAAACATCCTGAGGGACTCCGACTTGAAAGGGCACGGATGAAAAACGCAGAACGAAAGAGAAAAATCCTTCTCCTTCCCGGGGATGGAATCGGTCCGGAAGTCTTCGGTCCCGTCATGAGAATTCTGGAGCATCTCGTCGGATGGGGGGTGGTGTCTCTGGAGTGGGAAGAAGGTCTGATCGGCGGAATCGCCACTGACCGCACCGGCCTCCCTTTGCCCGCCGACACGGTCGAAAAAGCGGATCGATCTGATGCCGTCCTTCTCGGAGCGGTGGGAGGGCCGAAATACGATACCCTTCCCTATGAAAAAAGGCCGGAGCGTGCGTTGCTCGGAATACGGGAACATCTTGGGGCGTTTGCGAATCTCCGCCCGGCCCGTCTGTTTCCGGAGCTCGCCGGAGCGTCGACCCTCAAGCCGGAAGTCATTTCCGATCTCGATCTTATGGTGGTACGCGAACTGACCGGAGGGATCTATTTTGGAAAACCCCGCGGTATCGTCACGGAAGACGGGGTTCGCCGGGGGTTCAACACGGAATCCTATTCCGAACCGGAGATTGCACGGATCATGAGAGTGGCTTTTGACCTTGCGCGAAAACGACGGAAAAAGGTCACATCGGTGGACAAGGCCAACGTTCTCGAGTCTTCCGTCCTCTGGAGAGAGGTTGCCAATGCGATTCACAAGGAATATCCGGATGTCGAACTATCGCATATGTATGTGGATAACGCCGCGATGCAGCTGGTCCGGAATCCCCGGCAGTTTGACGTTCTTGTCACCGGCAATCTTTTCGGCGACATCCTTTCCGACGAGGCAGCCCAGCTGACCGGGTCGATCGGCATGCTTGCCTCCGCTTCCATCGGGGGGAAGACGGGCCTGTACGAACCCATTCACGGCAGCGCTCCGGATATCGCCGGCAAGGACATCGCCAATCCTCTTGCCATGATTCTTTCGCTGGCTCTTCTTCTCCGCTACTCGCTGGATCGGGATGATCTGGCCGGTCTTCTCGAGACGGCTGTCCGAAACGTCCTGAAAGAGGGACTTCGGACAACGGACATCCAGGGAGACGGGACGAAAAAGATCGTGGGAACCCGGGAAATGGGAGATCACGTGTTCGCGGAGTTCAAAAAAGTGCTGGAGAAAAAGTAAAGAGTAAAGGATGTATGAAATGTCGAATCAGGAAATCGGATACAGGGTAGCCGTCGTCGGTGCTACCGGAGCGGTCGGTCGGGAAATGGTATCCATCTTGGAAGAGCGGAATTTTCCCGTGTCTTCTCTCCATCTCTTCTCATCGGAACGATCGGCCGGTGAAAGAGTCTCGTTCAAGGGAGAATCCGTTGTCGTCCGTTCGATGAAGAATCCCCGCGATGCGAAAGATATCGATATCGCCCTTTTTTCCGCAGGAAGCGACGTCAGCGAGGCTCTCTCCCCCGAGTTTGTCCGGCAGGGTACCCTGGTCATCGACAACAGTTCGGCGTTCCGGATGGTCCCTCAGGTTCCTCTTGTCGTTCCCGAGGTCAATCCCGAGGCCCTGCCGAAAACATTGGGACCGGCCCTGGTAGCAAATCCCAACTGCGCCACCATTCAGATGGTCGTCGCCTTGAAGCCGCTGATCGACCGTGCGGGTGTTCGACGGATCGTTGTATCGACCTATCAGTCGGTTTCGGGGACCGGGAAAAAAGCCATGGACGAACTGTCCGGTCAGATCGCTCTCCTCCTGAACGGACGAGTCGATGACATTCAGCCGGAGGTGTACGCTCCTTATCAGATTGCTTTTAACGTTCTTCCCCAGATCGACAGGTTTCTTCCGGACGGTTCAACCAAGGAAGAGGAAAAGATGAAGATGGAGAGCCGGAAGATTTTGGGAATCAGTGACCTGCGGGTTAGTGCGACCACCGTAAGGGTCCCTGTTCTCATCGGGCACTCGGAAGCCGTATCCATCGAATTCGAGCGGCCTCTTTCTCCTGACGAGGCACGTGCGATCCTGGCCAAGGCGCCAGGCGTCCGGGTCTTTGATGATCCCTCCCGAAAACTGTATCCCGTTCCACGGGAAGTGGCTGGCCAGGACGACGTTTTTGTCGGGCGGATCCGCCAGGACGATTCTGTCGAACATGGTCTGAACCTCTGGATCGTGGGAGACAACCTGCGAAAGGGAGCGGCTCTCAACGCCGTGCAAATCGCCGAGCGGGTCGTTTCCGGGGAAGCTTGACCATGGAGGCTTCAACCATGAAGACTTACGAAGCTTTGGTCCGGACGGATACCGACCCTGAACTCTCGGGGCTTGTCGAACGAATCCGGCTTTTGAAGGAAAGACATCACGCGATTATTCTGGCGCATAACTATCAGATCGGAGAAGTTCAGGATGTGGCGGATCTGATTGGAGACTCCCTGGAGCTGGCCCGTTACGCCGCTTCCACGGAGGCCGACGTCATTGTTTTCTGCGGCGTTCATTTCATGGCGGAAACGGCCAAGATCCTGAACCCTTCCCGAAAAGTGCTCGTTCCGGACCTGAAAGCCGGTTGTCCAATGTCCGACATGATCACGCCGGAAGAGGTCGACCGACTCCGTCGGGAAAACCCCGGTGCGGTCGTCGTGACTTATGTCAACTCTCCGGCTTCGGTCAAGGCGAAAAGCGACATATGCTGCACGTCGGCAAACGCTGTCCGGATTGTTTCCTCGATCCCGGAGGATAAACCGGTCATTTTTATCCCGGATCAGTTTCTCGGAGATTTTGTCCAGCGCGCAACCGGCCGAAAGCTCGTGCTCTTTGAAGGGTTTTGTCCGACGCACATGCGGATCATGGCCACAGATATCGATCGGGCCCGGGAAGAGCATCCGGAAGCTTTTGTCATCGCTCATCCGGAATGTCAGCCGGAGGTTGCAAGAAAAGCCGATGTCGTGTCGAGCACCAGCCGCATGGCGACCGCTGTTCGGGAGAACCCTGCCCGGAAGGTTGTTGTGGGAACAGAGCTTGGTATGATTTACCGTCTTCAGAAGGAAAATCCTGACAAGGAGTTCATTCCGGCCTGCACGTCCTGCGACTGTGCCAACATGAAAGTCAATTCGCTTGAAAAAATCCTGTGGGCTCTCGAAGATATGGCACCGGAAATCGAATTGCCGGAAACGATCCTTCACAACGCCAGGAAAGCCTTGGACCGGATGATCGAGATGTCTTGATGTCGCGCCTGTTTTTCGTTCTGGGGATCGTCTGTTTTCTGTTGGCAGGGATATTCTTTTTCGTGGAGAAGGGAGCGGGGCGGGGGATTTTTTCTGTTCTGGGGCATCTTCCCGGGGATATCGTCGTGGAGCGTCCGGGGTTCAGATTCTATTTCCCTCTTATGACAGGTCTCCTCCTGAGCGTTCTTCTGTCGCTTTTGTTCTACCTCGTCTCCCGATTTTTCGGGAAGCCCTGATCTTCCGGGACACCGCAACCCGGCGAAATTTCGCCGGATTCCAGTTCTTCGACCAGAGCCTTGACTGATGCCAGCAGTTCCGGATGTGATGAAGCGTTGTTCCGGATCGCCCCGAGGATGTTCTCCATCCGTGCCAGCACCTGTATTCTCCGGTCGTCTTCGGCCAGCTGGTCCAGTCTTCGGTAGAAGTCCGGAAACAGGGGTTCGATCTTTTGGCGGACGCTCTCCAGAACCGGGAGAAGTTGCGCGGGTTGCAAAGACATATCTCCGACGACGGAAAACAGTCCGTGTTCGAACAGGAGGATTGTCAGGCGGGATTGATCGGGCAGCGTAAGAGAAAGTGTTTCCTGCAGGATTTTTCCCTTTGCCTGATCAGGGGATACAAGACCTGGACATGTCCTGGCGTGTTCGTTTTTTTCCCGGTTGATTTTCCATTTTTGTTCGACGTACACAGGAACCACCGCCTTTGATCATGAAAAAACCCGCCACATAGCGGGTTTTTTCATGCAACCACCTCTCCAAACTTTAAACAATCAAAAGCCCTTGGAGTTTTTCCGCATCTTGATCAGAAACTCGGTCAGTTTCTCGAACTTTTCCGGACCGGTATCCCGGATGGACAAGTTGGCGTCTTCATGACCGGCAAAGGAGCAGAACGCCAAGGTATAGCAGGAGGTACCGCCCCGAATGATCTTGAGAGCCAGGTTGGCCTGATGACAATGAACTCCTACGAACAGACAGACATCAATCCTGTTGTGCCAGATGGTGAGATTCGGATGGTTGGGATTGATTTCGGTTTCCGGGTCGATCTTGGGGTATTTTGGACGATAGTCGGACATCGGGATGATCTTGATCCCGCCTTCGACGGAGGCTTTCTTGATGGCCTTGGCCATCTTGGCCGATTTTTCATTCCACTTCCAAAGGACCTGGGGACCGGGGAAGAATGTGGGAACCTTGGCCGAAGAAAGCTTCAGGGCGGCGGCTTCGATCGCTTCGTCTTCGGAGACGATACGGCCTTCGATGTGACCCTGGCCCGGATCCGGCAGGGTGATACCCATCAGGGCAGCGGCTGGCGGGAGGAAGGCTTCGGGACCGGCAAGAACACGATACTGGGACACAGTCACTCCTTGTTCGTTATAATGAGAAATCCGGCTTTCCGCCGGCATATTCCAGATGTTTTCTCTTGAGATGCCGATCAACGGAAAATTTCCGGAACGGGACGGCCAAGAATATCTGATCGAATCAATTCCGTGGGAATTCTCATTTTAATGGGCCTATTCCCTGATTGTCAAACCGGGACCCCGAAGCACAATCCGCATTCGTGGAGAATCTTTTTGGCATCGTGTTTTTTCCGGAAGGAGGTGACAGTTATGAAGATCCGGTTTCTGGATCATGTCGCGATCCCCGTTTCGGACCTGAAACGGTCAATTCGGTGGTACGAGGAAATCCTGGGACTCGAAAGACGATACGAGCGCGAATGGGGAGACTATCCCGCCATGCTTTGCGCGGGTGAAACCTGTGTGGCGCTCATTTACCCTCCGAACGATTCCCCAAATCCCGGAGAGGGACCGGAAATCGACCGGGTTCCCGACCGTCACGTTGCGTTCAATACCGATCTGGAGGGATTTCACGAAGCAGTACGGGAGATTCGGATGAAAGGCATTCCTTTTACATATGACGACCATGGAATCAGCCTTTCGATCTATTTCTTCGATCCCGACAACCACTGGATCGAAATCACGACGTTCGATCTTCCCGCCGGAAGAAAAGCGGGTGAACCGGAAACACGGGTGACGGGAGAGGAATCCTAGCGAGCCTCCTTGATCCGGAATCCGGGTCTGGGGTTGTCGTCCGGGCGGGAACGTGGTTGATAGGCGCCTGCCAGAAAGCCGGCGAACGAAAGGAGCGTCAAACCGGAAAACAGGGACCAGGGAAAGAGGGGAGAGACCGGACGGGCTCTCAGGAGCCAGGAGATTCGTCGGATCTGCCCTTTTCGGGAAGTCCATAACGTCAGGAAATACCGGCCGTCGTCCGGAAGAAGGAAGAAAGAGGAAGCGACCGCCAGATCCTTCACGGGCCCTTCGAAGAAGGTGAGGGACCGGCCGTAATCCGTCCAGCTGTCCATGTTGTGGGTGATTTTCAGAAGGCCACCGCCGTTTTCGGCGGGAGGAACGATGGGTGCTGGCGTGGGGTCGGGCCGGCCTTCGGATTCATGGAGGACAGGAGAAGAAGGTTTCTGGTCGAGGGGAGGATGTTCCCGAGGGGGAAGACTCGCCAGCCCCAGGGACAGGCAGACGAGGGCAATGATCAGGGTGCGATGGACTGGAGCGGAAGACAGCCGATCCGGCAGCAGCGACCGGACGACGGGCGAGACCGTGCGTCCGGAAAAAAAGGAGAGAACGAGAATGGCCACCAGCAGAAACACGTCGTTCCGGTAAAGAGAAACGGGGGCGATCACCGTGAGGGACAGACTCTGAAGCCTTTTTCCCGTTTTCCGGCCGGTGATTTCCACCCGGTATTTTCCCGCGTCCCAGAGAGACATACGGACGCAGACGCCGCAGTCGGTCACCTGGACCGGAAGGTTCAGGACGAAAGATCCGGGGGAGTAATAGGCCGTACTGAAAAAGGCGTTCCGGATTTTTTCGACTTCGATCCGGACGACGTCTCCGTTCCGAACGCCCTTGAGGTCTGACAGGGGGACACGGAGATCGAACGGGCGCTGGAGTCGGGGTGTCCCGGGAGAAAAGTTCTTTCCTGGCAAAAACGTTTCCCGGTAATAATGAACAGACAGGGCCAGGGTCCCGAGAATGAAGAGGGACAGAACGAATGGTCCGAAGATCAAACTCCGTGATTTCACGAAAAACCTCCGGTTGTGGGTGGTAGGTTGGTCCTTCCGTTCCTTATTCCCCACGGTATCCGAAGGGACCGTTATAGTAAATGGTGACGGTTCCCATGGGCGTATAGGTCTGGGGGTAGTTGGACTGGTAGACGGGAAGGGCGACTCCCGCTCCCCACGTGACGGTGACCGGTCCTTCGTAG
>JAKBTR010000013.1 GCA_021844275.1 Nitrospirota bacterium
CCGTAGGAGAGACAGGGTATCGATTGGCCTGGATCCCATTGGGCGGGTACGTGAAGATGCTGGGGGAAAACGATCCGGAACAGGTCCGTCCTGAAGAACGGAACCGTTCATTCTCGGCCTTGCCGGTTTCCAGGCGAATGGCTATTGCCGCCGCCGGTCCCGTTGCGAATTTCATTCTGGCCTTTTTCCTGTTCACTGCCGTGTTCTGGGTCGGCATTCCGGTTCTCGAACCCGTGATAGGCAAAGTTCTTCCAAAATCTCCGGCCCAGATGGCGGGGCTCATGCCGGGAGACAAGATTCTTTCGGTAGACGGCAAGCCCCTGGCAACATGGAACGACCTCCGGAGAGGAATCGAAGGCCATTCTGGAAAAACGCTCCATGTGATCGTCAAGAGGGGAGATGTCGCTCTGCCCCTCGAGATCGTCCCCAAGACGGAAATCGGTTCCAATATCTATGGCGAAAAAGTCCCGCAGGGGAAAATTGGAGTGGCCCCGCAGGGCGATATTCATCAGGTCCGATACGGGCTGTTCGACGGGTTGGGAAAAGGCTTTCTGAAAACGGTCAATGTCACCCGAATCACGGTCGTGTCTCTCTATAAGATCTTGACGGGGGCGATCTCTTCGAAAAATCTGGGTGGGCCTATCCTGATCGCTCAGATGTCTGCGAAAGCGGCGAAGTCCGGTATTGTGAATCTATTGATTTTCATGGGGTTCATCAGTGTCACCCTGGGTGTCATGAACCTTTTGCCCGTCCCCGTTCTTGACGGCGGTCATATGCTTTTCCTGACTGCCGAAGGCATCCTGCGCCGGCCTCTTTCAATTCGTGTCCGGGAGTTGTCCATGCAGGTGGGTTTTGTGATTCTACTGACGATTATGGTTTTTGCTTTTTATAACGATCTCATGCGTCTCTTCGGTACCCGATAAGACAGACGAGACGGACGGGATCCCCGGCTTGCCGGGAAGACTTTCTGAAGGAGCTCGGACGGATGAAAATCGAACGCAAGAAAACGCGGCGCATTATGGTAGGTTCTGTTCCGATTGGTGACGGTGCACCGGTTGCCGTTCAGTCGATGACCGTCAACGATACGAGAAATATTCCTGCAACGATGGAGGAAATCAAGAAGCTAACCTCGGTCGGATGTGAAATTATCCGGGTGGCCGTCGTGGACATGGAGGCGGCCGAAGCGGTCGGAAAGATCCGGAAGGAATCTCCGATCCCTGTCGTCGCGGATATTCATTTCGACTATCATCTGGCGCTTAAGGTCCTCGAAGGAGGCGTCGACGCTATTCGAATCAATCCCGGAAACATCGGGAGCCAGGAAAAAGTCCGGGCCATTGTGGACCGGATGAAGGACAAAGGTCTTCCGATACGGATTGGTGTGAATGCGGGTTCTCTCGAAAGGGATCTCCTGGAACAGTACGGACATCCGGTACCGGAAGCCATGGTGGAATCGGCCCTGCGGCATGTGCATCTTCTGGAAAAAGAAGGGTTTTATGACATCAAGATTTCTCTGAAGGCGTCCAACGTGCCGGATACGATCGATGCCTACACGCTGATGTCAGAGCGTTGCGACTACCCGCTCCATATCGGGGTGTCCGAGGCTGGACCTCTTCTTTCGGGGACGGTGAAGTCGGCGGTTGGACTCGGTTATCTGCTTGCCCGGGGAATCGGGGATACCATTCGTGTGTCGCTGGCGGCAGACCCTGTGGAAGAGGTCAAGGTTGCCTGGGGGATCCTGAAGTCCCTGAATTTGCGGCAAAGAGGCGTGAATGTGATCGCCTGCCCGACGTGTGGACGCCTTGAGATCGATGTGGTCGGAATAGCCCAGAGAGTGGAAGAACGACTCGCCCATATCAAGGAGACAATGGATGTGTCGATTTTGGGTTGCGTGGTCAACGGAATCGGTGAAGGAAAGGAAGCCGACCTGGGGATAGCCGGAGGTCAGGGTGTCGGCATTTATTTCGAGAACGGCGAAGTCGTGAAGAAAATCAAGGATACAGACATCGAAGAATTCATTATTCAGCAGGTTGAGGTACGGGCACAGAACATGCGCGACGGAAAGATCCCTGCTGCAGGAAAGAATGGACTTCCCATGCATCCCGCTATGGGACGCTCCTGAGAAAGGGAGATCTTTGAAAGCTTCACTCGATCCGGTCCAGACACTGCATGAAGAACCGGCCGAAGCGGAGGTTGTCAGCCATCGCCTGATGCTCAGGGCAGGATTGGTCCGAAAGCTTGCCGGTGGCGTCTACTCCTATCTCCCCATGGGTGTTCGGATCCTCCGTAAAGTCGAGGCCATCATCCGGCAGGAGATGAATGCCGCAGGAGCGCAGGAGGTCCTGCTTCCTGCCCTGCAACCCTCTGACCTCTGGGAAAAAACAGGACGATGGCAGGCATACGGCCCGGAGCTCTTCCGGCTTTCCGACCGGCACGAACGCGCTTTTGCTCTGGGACCGACCCATGAGGAAGTCATTACGGACCTGGTGTCACAGCTGATCCGATCCTACCGGCAGCTTCCTTTTCTGGCCTATCAGATCCAGACGAAATTTCGGGACGAACGTCGACCCCGCTTCGGAATGCTCCGCGGTCGGGAATTCATCATGAAGGATGCCTATTCGTTCAGTGCGTCCGAAGAAGATGCCCGTCGAATATATGCCCGGATGCAGGAGACCTACGCCCGCATTTTCCTCAGACTCGGACTGGAGCACCGAATGGTGGAGGCCGATTCGGGACTGATCGGTGGCAACCTCTCTCACGAATTTATGGTCATGGCGGATTCGGGAGAAGATACGGTCATGACTTGCGAAAAATGTTCCTGGGCTTCTAATGTCGAGAAAGCTCCGGATGCCAAGGTCTGTCCAGTTTGCGGATTCATGCTGACAAGCCGGACGGCGATCGAAGTCGGCCATGTTTTCTATCTTGGTCATAAGTACAGCGATCCCATGGGGTCGACGTTTCTGGATTCGGCCGGCAAGGAGATTCCTTTCTTCATGGGTTGCTATGGTATTGGTGTGTCTCGCATCCTCGCCGCCGCTATCGAGCAGTCGCATGATGAGAAGGGGATCATCTGGCCGGTGTCGATGGCTCCTTATCGGGCCACGGTCTTGTCCCTCGGGCCCGGAATGGGCGAAAGGAGAGAGGTTCTCGGCCTTCTGGAAACCATGGAGACCCTCTGGCCGGGAGAGATCTATTTCGACGACCGGGAAATTCGTCCGGGAATGAAATTTCAGGACGCGGACCTGCGTGGAATTCCCTTTCAGATCATCCTGGGAGAACGTCATGTCGAAAAGGGAGACGGGGAGGTGAAGATTCGCCTGACGGGAGAAAGACTCGTTCTTCCCCTGAAGGAGATACCGGCTCTCCTGTCGGCAAGAGTCCAGGGAATTTTGTCGGAGTCTTGACACGTGGAGGAACGACCGATAGAATCAGCTGTTCTGGAACTCAGGTTCCAGATCGACCGGGTGCCGGACCAACGACGCGCTACGGAACACACGTTTTCTGTGAGTTTGTCGGCAAGCTCGTTCGAAGACCCTTCTCTGGAGGGAGAACCTCTTCAGATTGAAGGGACGATCAGCCGGCACGGTACAGAGGTCAATGTCTTTTCCCGTATCGAATACTCGCTGAACGTTACGTGTGTGCGGTGTCTGGAAGTGTTTTGCATACGGGGAACGGTCAGTGAATACGGACATTTTCTGCACCGGAAACAGGGCGGTCCGACTTATCCCGAGCACGAGCAATATGGAGACGGAGGCCTGATCGACCTCGTTCCCTGGATTCGGGAAGTCGTACTGATCGACCTCCCGGAATATCCTCTTTGTTCCGAAAACTGTTCGGGACTGTGTCCGGAATGCGGGGAAAATATCCGGAAGGGCCTTTGTCATTGCCCCAAATTCGGGTGAAAGTGCTAAAAAGGCCTGTCCGGAAAAACGAACAACCAGAAGGAGCTTTTGATGGCCCATCCAAAAACCAAAATTTCCCGAACTCGCCGGGACAAAAGACGGACGCACAAAAAACTTGTGGCCGGTCCGGCTGTGACCTGTCCGAACTGTGGAATGACCAAAAAACCTCACTATGTTTGTCTCTCCTGCGGGATTTATAAAAATCGTTCCGTTCTCAGGATTAAAAACGGCTAGTTCTCTCCGAGGATGAAGATTGCCATTGATGCCATGGGTGGAGATCTTGGATCTTCGCCCCTTGTTCTCGGCGCTTCCGATGCTTACCGGGAGTTTGGTATCGAGCCTGTCCTTGTCGGAGACAAAAAACATCTCGAGTCTGCCATACGGGAACTCGGTGTTACCGACATTCCTTTCCAGATTCTTCATGCGCCGGACGTGATCTCCATGCACGATGCGGCGACGGACGTTCGCAAGAAGAAGGGTTCGTCCGTTTGGATCGCCGCGGAGGTCCTTCGAGACGGT
>JAKBTR010000110.1 GCA_021844275.1 Nitrospirota bacterium
ACTGCTTCAGCAGTCTGTCCTGACGTCGAAACAGATACCCGTTCCACCATGTTTCCAGAAAACCGGACAGACCTTTCCGACGGAAAAATCGGACCATCTCGTTTTTCATCCCGTCGAAAAGTCTGGGAAAGAGCGTCTCCTGAATCCGATCGAATTGGGGCATCCATCGAGAACGTTCCAGAACGGAAAAACCGGATCGCAATTCCGGCATCCCCGCAAGCTGCCACTTTTTTCCCAAAAACAGGATGGACGGTGAGATCGTCCGGAAAAATCGGGGGTCTTGCATCGGAAACCCGACCGTATCAAAAAAAGAACTCAGAGGAAGGCCCGGAAGTCCTCCCAGAAATGACGCGGGAGAAACCGGAGCATCTTCAAAAATGACAGAGGTTTCATACCCCTGTTTTTCCGCCAGGAGTGCTCCCAGCAAGGGCAGCACTCCTCTTCCAATGATCAGGATTCTTGGCACAGGACTGCCTTAACCTAAAAGATTTCGACCGACGGAAAGAAATACGCGATTTCGAACCGGGCCGTTTCGGGCGAGTCGCTTCCGTGAACTGCGTTTTCTTCAATGGACCCTCCATACAGTTTTCGGAGAGTCCCTCCTTCGGCCTTCTGGGGATCTGTGGCACCCATCAGCGTCCGGTGGTCAGAAATGGCATTTTCCTTTTCCAGGACCAGGGTCAATACGGGACCGGAAGACATGAAGCGGGTCAGACTGGAGAAAAAGGGTCTCTCCCGATGAACATGATAAAAGCCTTCAGCCTGACGCTGGGAGAGCCATTGCATCTTCCCCGCACAAATCCGGAACCCTTCTTTTTCATAACGCGCCAGAATCAGACCCAGATAATTTTTTCGGCATGCGTCCGGCTTAATGATGGCCAATGTTCGTTCAATCATTTTTTATCGCTCCTTGGTTGATCAGGTTGGACATATTCATCTTGTTGTCCCGTCCGGAAATCCCCCGCCTCATCGGCAACGGAAGATTGTCTTTCGAACAGGGACATGTGCTGGCGATGGATAAAATACCATCCCAGCGTGGTCGTGAAAATATAGGGCACGACCTGGTAAACAACGGAGAGGGCAAGAGACTCTTCATCCCGCACGCCGAAAAGACGCATGGCGTAGAGCGTGGCGAACTGGACCACACCAATGCCCCCAGGCGAAGAAGGAACCACCAGAGCGAGATTGGTGAAAAGAAGAAGTGACAGGGACATCATGACCGGATGCATGTCCAGATCAAAGATTCGGAGATAGAAATAGCATCCGGAGAGAGTCAGAGCCCAGACAGTGAAGGACAAAAGAAAGAGTATCAGCATCTGCCGCGGCGAAGCCAGGATCGAAAGGCCATGCAACAGCTTTTCTCCGGTCCCGGCAATCCTCCCCCCGATCGTTTTGGTGTCGAGTCCGGATCCCTTTTGGAGAAGACGAACCAGTGGCACCCGAAAACGGACAAGGAGAACAAGTGCGAAAAAGATGATCGACGTGGACGCTCCCAGGATAAAAACCTTTTCCCTGATGCCGTTTGCTCCATGAAGGAAAAAAAACAGAAAGAGGACAAGACTCAGAAGAACGACATCAAAAAACCGTTCGAGAAAAATCGTCGAGAAAAGGACGGCTGAGCTGATTTTTTCCAGTTTTCGAGTATACATCAGGCGTACCATCTCTCCCCCACGAAAGGGAAGAATGTTGTTGGCCATATATCCGACCAGGATCGAACCATAGAGATGGGCAGGGGAAACTCGTTTGGTCACCGAAAGAGTCGTCCGCCAGAATAACGCCCGCATGAAGAACGACAGATTCATCAGCACAAGGATGGGAAGAACCCATCCGTAGTGGCCTTTCCACAAAAGATGCATCAGGAGAGCAGGATTGGCATGTCTGAAGGAGAACCAGAGGGCCAGACAGCTGACCAGAAGTCCGGCCAGAAGATGCAGCCTTTTGCGATCAGCCGCCATTTCGCCCCAGTCTGTCCCTGAATTCCTCTATCGTTCGGAGAAGTCCTTCTTCGACCGGAATCCGGGGTTCCCAGCCCAAAAGATTCCGGGCTTTCGTGATATCCGGCTTTCTTCGGGAAGGATCGTCTGCCGGCAAGGGCTTGAAGAGGATCGAAGAGGAACTGGAAGAAAGGGAAATGACCATTTTCGCCAGATCAATGACCCGATATTCGACGGGGTTTCCCAGATTGACCGGACCATCGAACTTCTCGGTCTCCATCGCACGGATCAGACCATCGACCATGTCCGAAACATAACAGAACGAACGGGTCTGCGTCCCTTCTCCATAGACTGTCAGAGAATTCCCCAGAAGCGCCTGATGGCAAAAATTGCTGACGACGCGGCCGTCGTTGAAAAGCATCCGTGGGCCGTAGGTATTGAATATCCGGACGATTCTGGCATCTACCCCGTGGACCCGCCGATAGTCCATCGCAACCGTTTCCCCTCCCCTTTTTCCTTCATCGTAACAGGAGCGCAATCCAACCGGATTCACGTTGCCGAAATAGTCTTCGGTCTGGGGATGCACCAGAGGATTCCCGTATACCTCCGAAGTGGAAGCAATAACGGCCTTCGCGCCAGTATGCCGGCAAGATTCCATGACTTGCCATGTGCCCCATACGGCCGTCCGGAAGGTTTCCAGGGGAGTGGCCTGATAATGTATGGGTGACGCCGGACAGGCGAGATGAAAGATGCCGTCATAGACTCCGGAAAAAGGATCCGCGACATTCTGCTCGATCAGATGGGCGATCCGGACGCTGTCGCGGGAAAGGTTCTCCCGGCTGCCTGTCTGAAAATTGTCCAGGACATCGACCGAATGCCCTTCGGCCAAAAGTCTTCTCACCAGGTGCGATCCGATAAACCCGGCGCCTCCGGTCACAAGATAGGATTTGGGTGTCGATCTGTCAGAAATTGTGGGACCTCACTTCCAGTGGAATTTCGGGATAAAGTCCGGTCGAATCGGGCGAGACGCGCATGGCAAAGGCCATCACACCATTGGCAGTCGCTCTTCGAAATGCCTTTCCATAGAGGGGGTCGATACGATCAGCCGGCAGGACATATTTCACATCGGAGCGCTGCACAATAAAAAGGATTGCCGCCAGATCCCCGTTTCCAAGGCACTTTTCAAGCTCCGCCAGGTGTCTGGAAGCCCGCTCGGAAACGGCGTCTGGAAACAGTCCGGCGTCTTCCTCGCGGAATGTAACACTTTTGACCTCCAGAAAAAGACGCCTCCCTTTCATTTCGAGCAGAAAATCCACCCTGCTCTCCGTGCCGAAGGGAACTTCCCGGGCGAGGATGCCGGCATCGGCAAGATCCGGGTGCAACCGTTCACGAATCACCTCTTCGGCGAGTTTGTTCGCGAGCAACGGGTTGATCCCCACACGGACCCCGGTCAACGGCTCGCTTTGCTCAACCCTGAAGCGATATTTGGTCGGATTTTTCTCCCGCTCCGGCACGGGTGAAAGATAAACCGGCGTTCCCGGGGTCTCCAGACAGGACAAGAGTCGCCCAGGGTTGGGAGAATGGGCCCAGACCTCCTGACCATCCGGCAACCGGACCAGGACAGAATAGCGTTTTTCCCGCCGAACAAACGTCCCGGGCGTCAGGGGTTCCCGGTAACGCAACCCCTGCCCACTCCATGCCAGGAAAATCCGTGACGGGACAACTCCGAGGGCTCATACTGATTTCGCCCGTCCAGAACAAGGGTCCCCACCATCAGATCTCTCACTTTTTTCCAGTCAGGATTCCGGAAAACCCTCCACTCTGTCAACAAGACAAGCACGTCCGCACCTGCCAGGACAGCGTACGGATTGTCCCCAAAACGAACGCTGTCACCATAGATTTCTTTCAGAGACGGCATGGCCGCGGGATCGTGGAGGGACACCCTTGCGCCTTCTCCTATCAACCCGTCCAAAACCGTCAGGGACGTCGCTTCCCGGATATCATCCGTATCGGGCTTGAAGGCCCCGCCCCAGACGGCGACCGATTTTCCCGAAAGCGGCCCCAACAGATCCCTGAGCTTGTTCAAGACCCAGAACTTCTGAAACTCGTTTACGGCATCCACTTCCCGAAGCAAGCCCATTTCGACACCCAATCGGCTTCCGGTATGAATCAGTGCCTTGACATCCTTTGGAAAACAGGAACCGCCGTACCCAACACCGGCATAAAGAAAAGGCATGCCAATTCTGCGATCGGATCCGATGCCGGAACGCACGCTCATGACATCGGCCCCCACCTTGTCGCAAATCTGGGAAATCATGTTCATGAAGGAAATTTTCGTCGCAAGAAGGGCGTTCGCAGCGTATTTCGTCAGTTCGGAAGACCGGACATCCATGAAGTAGACCGGGTGGCCGTTCCGGACAAACGGGGCATAAAGCTCCCGCAT
>JAKBTR010000035.1 GCA_021844275.1 Nitrospirota bacterium
TGGATCACCCGGAAGTGGAGGTCGTGTCTTTTACGGGAAGCGATGTGGTCGGATGGTCTCTTCTGGACCGCGTTCCCCGAAAAACGGTCGTTCTGGAGCTTGGAGGAAATGCTGGAGTTCTTGTGGCCGCCGACGCGGAGATGGAAGGTCTTCCGGAAAAGCTTGTCGCAGGCGCGTTTTCTTATGCCGGTCAGATCTGCATTTCTGTCCAGAGGATTATGGTGCACCGTTCCCGTTTCGACCAGCTTGTTTCGGGGATGGTCAGACGTGTTGAGCATCTTGAAAAAGAAGGCCTGATTGGAGATCCCGGTCGGGAAGGTGTCCTGATGGGACCTTTGATTCAGGAAAGCCAGGCGGAGAAGGTGTGGAACAGAATCGAAAGCGCGATTAAGGGGGGGGCCAGAGCCATGACTCCCCTCCGGCGGGAAGGGAACCTTGTCCACCCGACCATACTCGTGAACACAAATGAATCGGATGAAGTGGAGGCGGAAGAAATTTTTGGGCCGGTGGTAACGGTTGTTCCCTTTGATGCGCCGAAAGAAGCAATCGGCCGATTGAATCGGTCGAAATATGGTCTTCAGTCGGGCATTTTTACTCAAAATCTGGAAGATGGGCTTGCGTTGGCGGGAGCAATAGAATGCCCGGGAGTGTTTGTTAATGAGATCCCTACCTTCCGGCTCGATCACTGGCCTTATGGAGGTATCCGGCATTCGGGATCCGGGACGGAAGGGGTTGTCTATGCGATGGAAGAAATGACACGACCCAAGCTGACGGGGTTCAGGACCAGAAAAAAGGGGGATTAGCTCCGGAGAGAATCAGACTCCGGATTTTGTGTCTCCGGACTCGAAGGGGTTTTGAAGGCTTTTCCGGAGGTCTTCCCAACATTCCGGACAGATGTAAAATCCGGATACTTCTCCGGTTTCCGTCTCAATGCCGCGATCGCACAGGTCACATTCAAGAATGGTCTTTTTCATGGAGTTTTCCTTTCGTTATCCAGTTTTTTTCTCTTTTGCATCGCTTGACAGAGTAACGCCCTTGGATGACAGAAAGATCAAGAAGATATGACTGGCAGGATCGGGAGATGGCGTGAAATGCTACCTGCCGGGCAAGGGGTTCCCGGTCCGCTCATGAAATTCGTAAACGAGGTCGGATGGTCCGACGACCAGGGGAACGCGCTGGTGGATGGAGCGAGGGACGATCGAGAGGATATCCTGTTTTCCGTCGGTAGCGATACCGCCCGAATTTTTGGCGATGTGTGCCATCGGATAGGCTTCATAGAGCAACCGTAACTTCCCGGACGACTTTTCTCCCGCTTCGGCGGGATAGAGATAGATGCCTCCCTTCAGGAGGTTCCGGTGGAAGTCCCCGACGAGCGCTCCGATATAACGAAGGATCATCGCGGGATTCCTCTCCGACTTGATCCAGAAGACATATTCCTGCAGGGATTTCTCCCAATGGGGAAGATAGGCTTCGTTTGTGCTGTATATTTTTCCTTTTTCGGGAAAACGGAAAGGCGTATCGGCTCCGAGAAACTCTCCGGTATCGGGGTCGAGCGTGAAGACGCGTGTCTCCCCGGAAAAGGACAACACGAGGCTTGTGGATACGCTGTAAAGAAGATAGGCGGAAAGGACGGGAGAGGCTGCTTTCAGAAAAAGGTCTTCCGGAGCAGACGAGAAAGAGAGCGGTGGATGAAAAACCGCGAAAATCGAGCCGATGGGGGCGTTGACGGAAATGTTCGACGATCCGTCAAGCGGATCCATCGCGACAAGAAGAGGATTTTTCTGGTCATAAGGGAGATTTTCCGGCTGTTCGGCTTCTTCCGACAGGACGGACATGACGGCCCGGCTACGACGAAAAAGGGATAAAAAAGTATCCTGTCCGATCTGATCCAGTTTTTGAACCTCCTCTCCCTGGATGTTCCTGACCAGGGCGGAACCGGTGACGCCAACGAGGGGGCCTTTGCGAAGAAGTGCGGCCATCACTCTTCCGCCCTGTTCGATCGCTCCGGTGACCAGTAGAAGGGATGTCCGTTCTGTCTGGTCTGCGGATGTCTTTTCCATGATGAAGTCGAAGGGGGTGGTGAAGGATGGATTTTTCTGCAATCAATTCCTCCTGCCTGATGAAAAAGTTGTGTGAAATAAAGGCGGTCTTGTTCCGGAATGCGGGTAAAGCGTCAGACGTCATCCGGGTCGGAGGTATCCCGGAGAAAGTGCCGGGTCAGGTCGACAAGGAGTGTTCCCACTTCCCTTGGTGGCAAAAGCGTGTGAACTTTTCTGCCTCTCTTGACATATTGCTCGATCAATTCGACCCGCTCCATGGCTTTTCTGGCGGTTTCCGGTCGAGAAAGGAGGGACGGTCGCCCTTCCCTGAGATTCTCAAATTCGATCCGGATGGAACGAATGTCCCGCTGGAAATCCTTTTCTCGTGAGCAATCTCCGCAATACCACTGGGGTTTCGTATCCTCGGACGCCGAAAGACGGTCGTAGGGCCTGTCGAAGAAGTCTCTTCCGAGGCTGATCTTGTACAAGTCCACGTCCGACTCTCCGCAGGCGTCGCATATGCCGATGGAGTGCTGGGTCTTCTGATCGTTCAATTCGACGTCTTTCCGGGGTCTCCCGGATTTCGGGAAGAGGAGATTTCCCCGTTCAGCTTGATGAGGTGTTTGACGGTTCGTTCCATGGAAGCCATAAAATGGGCTCTCCCTGTTTCTCCGTCCGGATCGTTCTTTCCCGAGTAACCAACGAAATGTCGGTTTCTTCGATTCAGGTCGAGTTTATGACGGATTATGCGCAAGATCTCACGAAATTCGGCCTGCTTCAAGGGAGGTGTTCCGCCAAGATCCGGCAGGATGGAGTCTTCCATGCGGTCCCACTCTTCAAGAATCCCCATGAGGGTTCTTTCCTCTTCAACTCGTGGAGAAAAACACCATTCGGAAGATGCGCCGGGAAGATCTTTCCGCACGACTGGCGTGGCCTTCGTAACGGATTTCCAGCGCTCGATGATGGGGAACAGGATTCCGGTGATATCTTTCGCATGGGTCATGGCTGATAGGTATGACAGACGGGAATCCCCTCCGTCAATAGCTCCTGGGTATCTGAGATGGTCGTCTGATCCCGCTCAGATATGCTTCGACTGACCGGGACAATGCAGCTAAATTATACCCTCCTTCCAGAACCGAGGCAATGAATCGACACTCGAAGGAGAGAAGAGATTGGCCAATTTCCGAAAAGATTTCCTCCGTCAGAAGCCAGCCCCCCAGAGGATCGTCCCGATGACCGTCAAATCCTGCCGAGACAATCAGGTCTGTCGGGCGAAACTTCTCCAGACGAGGAAGGATATTCTCCCGGAGGACGATACGGTAATCCTCGTCATCTGTCCCTTCCGGAAGAGGGATGTCAAGAATTCCTCCCGAATCCGGGTCATTCCGGTTGTTTTCGCCAGAACCTGTGCCCGGATAGAACGGGTATTGGTGAGTGCTGATGAACAAGGTCCTGTCTAATCCCTGGAGGCATTCCTCCGTCCCGTTGCCATGATGGACGTCGAAGTCCAGTACCGCCAGACGGGCGTCCGGGTCCGTCCGATGAATGTTTCGGACAAGAGCCGCCGTATGATTGACCAGACAGAAGCCCATGGACCGGTCCCGAAGCGCATGATGTCCGGGAGGTCGTTCGGCTAGAAAATGAATTCCGCCACCTGTCTCCCGGTGCCGGAGGAGAGATGCGACCGATTTTGCACATGCGATGATCGCTTCCCGGGAACCATCGGAGAAACCCGTGTCCGCATCCAGACGAATGACTCTTCCAGCCGGTACCTTTTGCAAGAAAAGGCTTGAAAGATAGTCACGGGAATGGACGCCTTCATAGATTGGAAAAAAAACGTCGATGTCGGTTTTTTCAGGGTCGCCAACGGCGTCCGAAAATCGGATCACGCCCTCCTGGGCAAGTCGGTGGAAGAGTGTTTCGAGATTGGTCAATCGGTTTGGGGATTCCGGGTGACCGGGCCCGTTTGTATGGGTATTGATCGGGAGAAGAGAAATTTCTGGTTTCATAATTTATCCGTGTTCAAAGATTTAAATTGTAAGGAATATGGTTCGGGCTGGTTCCCAAGATCTGAAAGTATATCGAGCAACATATCACATTATGGAGAGTAGCAGGATGAGCAGAGAAATATTGAGTGCATGGCGGGCGGGTTTCTCCTGTCAGGCAAGTAACACGGGCTGGCTGGAAAAGAATGCGGTCTTCAATACTGCCGAATTCTTCTTGACAATGGTGACAGGGCATGGTT
>JAKBTR010000077.1 GCA_021844275.1 Nitrospirota bacterium
CTTCACAAGAATCGTCTGTCCAATATGGACGAGAGGAAGATCTCCCTCGTAAATGTCCATATACACCCAGAGTTTTGAGAGGTCCGCAATCGTCAGCAACTGGTCCCCCGGGTTCATGAACAGTCCCTCCCTTAACTGGGAGTTCAGGATGATCCCGTCCCTCGGAGCATGAATCGTCAGGTAAGGAGCAATCTTTTGCGTCCGCGAGAGAGCATCCAGATCTTTTTCGGTCGCCCCCATCAAAAGAAGCTTCTTGGCCGCCGCCCGGATATAGGTTTCCGCTTCGTTCCTGCTGCCAATGGTTCTTGCCACCTTGAAGGCGTTCAGGTATTCGGCCTCCGCCGTGACAAAGTCCGGGCTGTAGACAAGGGCCAACGGATCATCCCGAAAGACATGCTGCCCTTCGAACGCCAGGATCTTCACTTCTCTTCCGGAGAGTCGTGCCGCCAGAACGGAGACCTTCTCCTCGTCAAAGTTCAGCGTCCCCGTCCGACTGATGGTCCGCACCAGCCGGAGAGGGAACACCGTCCGGGTCGTGACCCACCCGGATTTCATCTGGGAAGGGGTCAGTTGAACGCGATCGGGAAGTTTTGCAACGGGCACAGGAATTTTTGGCGCGGGAGGAGCAACGGCCCGGGCTTTTTGAAGAGCCGGGGGAAGGCAAAGGAGAAGGGAGAACAGAAAGATCCCGAACAGGATTGTTGGACGCATGGAAACCTCATTTAGCGGGAGGGAGATGTCCGGTCAGAAGCCTGGTCGGAGGGCAAGGGGGTTCCCACCGCAGCTTCCAGGTTGGACAGTGATTCGTAGTAGTTGATCAGGCTCTGGTAGCTGTTGTACAAAGCCTGCCGATAGGACTGTATGGCATTGATCAGATACAGGAAGTCGTTCTTCTGGTTTTCGTATCCTGTCAGGGCAAGCTCGAAAGCAAGGCGGGTCTGGGGAACGAGCTGGGACGCATTGATACGGAACTGCCGATACCCCAGGACAACCTGGGAGTAAGTGTTATCCACATTCAGCTTGACCTGATTGGCCTGCCACTGATATTGGAAATCCGCCGACCGGACCATGTCCCGGGCGGAATCCACCTGCTTCACCTGCTTGATGGGGGCAAAAAGAGGAACATTGATCTGAAGTCCCACATAATAGCAGTTAATTCCGGCAAACCCGTAACAGGACTCTCCTCCTTCCGAACCTTCAAACTGATAGTCCGGCATGTATCCCAAACGGGCAAGAGACAGCTGGTGACGATTCAAATCCAGTGTCGTACGAGCGGACAGCAGATCCGGGCGATTGACGAGAGCCGTGTCCTCCAGTTGGGCCAAGGACGTTTCCATCTTTTGGGGCTCTCCGACCGGGGCAACATTCACAGGGGTGTCAAGCGGGAGGTTCAAAAGCATGTTCAACTGTCTCCGGGCAACCTTGATCTGCCAACGGTAGGTCAGCTCGTCCAGACGGGCCTGGCTCAGCTGCACCTTTGCATTGACGACATCCAGAATTTGCGCGGATCCCACGGAAAGTTTCGCCCGGGTGATCTCGAGAGCACGCTTAAACCAGGTCTGCATTTCCAGGTTCAAATCCAGACTTTTTTTCGCGAGCAGGAACTGATAGCAGGCCAGCTCCGTCTGGTTTCTTAATGTGACCCGCTGGATCCTGTAGGCATAATAGGCCGCATGCGTATTGTCTTTGTTGATTTTGTAGCCAACCTCGGCTTTTCCCGGAAAGAGAAAACTTTGAAAAATCGCCCAGTTGCTCCCGGACTCATAAGGCAGTCCGACGCCGTTTGGACCGTTTCCCTGTTCTCCGCCGCCCCAGAGGTATTGGATCTGCGGATCTGCCGGTGCCAGGGCCGTCACCTCCAGTTTTTTCGTTCCCAGCCAGGTTTTCTTATAGGAAAGAACATCCGGATTTCTCGACAGAGCCATATCCACAGCCTGGGATACCGTCAGCGTCCGCGTTCCGCCATCGCCTTGCGGGTTCGTCGACAGGGCAAAAGCAGATTCCCCAAACAGAACATGCATCATCACAAACATCACGGCCAGAATTCCTCGACCGATTCCGATTGCATTTCTTCTTGTCCGGCAATCCCGAATCACCATGTCCGCCACTCTCCATCCACCTTTGTGACCAGCGTCCGCGAAGTATTCCAGTTCAATATGATACTTAGTATCTTTTAAAATTTCAAACTGGCTTCTCTTTCCTGACTTGTTTTCCGGGGAAAGGAAACCTCTTCTTCCAGTAAAACATTGTTTTCGCACCAGAATCCATCAAGGAACCGGTTGAAGAAAAGGACACGTTTCCTCTGGCCGTCTGAAGAGGCAAAAGCATCTTTCCCGTCCGAAGCTCGGAAGTTTTTTATACTATACTCCACTATATAAAAAAAGGGGCACTTTTCCGGAATACGGAGGAGAGACATTTTCAGATCCCTCCTCCAGCCCTTTCACAAAGTCTTACCTTACCAGCACAAGCGGGTAATCCTCCGTCCTCGCCCTGGACCAGAGCATGATGTAATGACTGACAAGCAACAGATAATGTGTTTTGGATTTGTCTCCCGGAAAAGGAACCCTGCCACGAACTTCACCAACGGCCGTGACAAGATGGCCGGGACCAACAACCATCGTCTTGTTGTTGTGCCGGCCAAACACGACAAACGCACTCTTCTCCCTGTCTGTCGCCGGCTTTGTTCCACCCATCATTTTCAGGGACGGGGCAAACAGGACAAAGGCCGTGTCGGCCGGTGGCTTCCGGATTCGGATTGGAGAAGAAGGCATCGGATAGGAATTTTCCCCCAGGGGAAGGTCCCGAATCAAAAAATACCGTCCCACAGGCGTGTCGACCCTCCGGAGAATCTGTCCCCCGAGAACGGCAACCTGTCCCTGGTGGGCAGCCGGATCTCTGAGAAGTTCCGACAGGTTGTCCGGGGTCTTTTTCGTCACAAAGATCGTCGGCTGGGCCGGCAATTCGTATGCGCATCCCCCCAGAAAAAACAGGCCCGCCAATCCGGCCATGCCCAAAAATCTTTGAAAAACCCGTCCACCAGGGATAGGCCGACGGCGCCAGAATATCCTCACGAATCCTTCCTCCCTTTTTGTTCCTCCGTCCCGCACGAAAACCGGACGGTTAAAAATTCTTCCCGGATAGACTCTCCGAACCTCTTCTCCAGAATTGCATCCGCCTCTTCCGGCCGGATTCTGGACAAAGAGAGAGCCATCGCCACTTCATTCACAATATGAAGACCTTTCTCAACTTCCAGTGATCGAACGGAATATTCTTTGCTCCTTCCCAGATAAAGGGGAGGAGAGCAAACAAAGTACGCTTTTGAAAAAGGCATGGGAAGCAGAAAACGGTCCCAGCTTCCCAGTATCCGGCATCGCCCATACATGACTGACATGCAGTATACCGGAACTTCTGGGTTGTATGCCAAGAACGCAGCCCCGTCCTTGACTTTGAATGGAGGTCCCGTAGGCCCGTCCGGAGTGACAAAAAAAGAAGATTCCTGCGCCTTTGTCATCGCCAGGACCTGCCGCAGGACAGAGGTTCCTCCCCGGGTGGAAGACCCCCGGATTGTTCCTATTCCAAAAAATCGGAGGATAGCGGCAATTCTCTCACCATCTCTGGAACGGGACACAATGGCATGGGCACCTCCCCATCGCCCCGACCACATAAAAGGCATAAACAGGAGCTGATTGTGCCACAGGCAGACGACGAGATTTTTTCGGGACGCCTTCCTCTTGGAGAAATGGGAAAAACCGGTCGTCTGGAACCGGATCGTGGAGCGTAACAGAAGGATGAAAGAAAAACCGATAAGTCCTGTAACTGGAGCAGTCACCAGGAGGAACAGGAGGTCTCCGAATGATCTTTTCTGCTCCTGTTTTCCGGCATCGGAGGTTCTTTTTCGATGAGATTGTTTCATTCGTACCCGATCCGGAACCCGGCGTTCCCGGATTGTTTGAGGAGAAATTCACGCCGGTGGGAATGGGAAAAGTCTCTGTCATCCGGTATCATGATCAATGTCAGTTTTTCCTGCAAAGACTGACGAAAATTCTCTCTCACAGACTGCTTGACGGTTCACTGCAACTGGACCCAAAAAGGGGTGATCGGAACTTGTCCGAGAGACAGACTGGATAACCATGTTGCTGTATGAGATGAAAGCCCCCAACAGCTTTTTTGGTGCTCCGTTTCCCCCACGACGGGCTTTTGACAAACTTTTTAACGCCCTGG
>JAKBTR010000084.1 GCA_021844275.1 Nitrospirota bacterium
TGATGATGTTACCGGCCGTCACGACTTCCTTCATGACAATCTTGAGGCGCTCCTCAAACTGTCCCCGGTATTTTGTCCCGGCCACCAGAGAACCGAGGTCCAGCGCAATCACCCTCTTGTTCAGCAAGTTGTCCGGAACTTCGGCATTGACAATCCGTTGCGCCAGGCCTTCCACGATCGCGGTCTTTCCTACCCCTGACTCCCCGATCAGGACAGGATTGTTCTTCGTCCGGCGCCCGAGAATCTGAAGAACTCTTTCGATCTCGTCGTATCTTCCGATCACCGGATCAAGCTGTCCTTCGGACGCCATCTGGGTCAGGTCCCGACCGAAATCATCCAGGGCAGGCGTATTGCTCTTGCGCTCCTTCTCCCGGGATACGTTCGTGTTGGCTCTCTTCAGCAAACTCGCGGTCAACTGTCTCGCCGCCATAAGATTGGCTCCCAGAGCCCGCAGTATCTTACCGCCAATACCGTCTTCTTCTCTCAGAACTCCAAGAAGAAGATGTTCGCTGCCGATATGCGTATGTCCAAGCAATCGGGCTTCATCGACGGAGTATTCAATGACTTTTTTGACGCGGGGAGTCAATGGAAGCTCGCCAAAAGTCAGCGTAGACGTTCCTCCCAGCAAATTGCGTTCGATTTCCATTCGGATCTGGTCCGGTGTCAATCCCATCCTTTTCAGGACCGCGACGGGAATGCCGTCCTGTTCACGAACCAGGGCCAGGACGATGTGTTCGGTTCCCAGATAATCGTTCTGGTGCTTCTCCGCCTCTTCCCGGGCCATAATAATGACTTTACGGCCTTTTTCCGTGAATTTGTCCATCATCAGACCATCTCCTCTTCCCGGTTATCTGCCAAGAGAAAACGGGAATCTCTCTTGAAAAAATACTACCCCGGCACTGATCCGGTGTCAAGGAAGAAAAACTGGCAAAAAACACTGATGGAAGCCATCGTCGGCAAGCTTTTAATGAAGATTTTTTAACAGAATTCAAAATAGGACTGTTTTATCCTCCGTCAGTGGCAAGGAGGTTGGAAGACAAAGAACTGGAACGCGAAATCTGCGCTTTTCAGGAAGAAACGAAAAGGTGAACGGAACTCTGCAGGACGGAGAAATCTTTTATTTATTGATGATCTGCGCAGAGGTCGGGCCTCAGAAACGCCGATGGTTCATCGCGACCCGGAACTTCGGCAGGGAGTCCACGATAAAATACCGGAGCGGATTGACGGGCTTGGAATTGACAAGAATCTCGTAATGGAGATGTGGGCCGGTCGACATACCGGTATTGCCAAGAGCTGCGATGACTTGCCCTCTTGTCACCTTGTCTCCCATGTGTACGAAATATCGGCTGAGGTGAGCAAAAAGTGTAACGATTCCGTCAACATGACGAATCTTGACCGTTTTGCCAAACCCCGCATCCCAACCTACCCAGATCACCTCTCCCGCTGCCGTCGCCATGACCGGGGTTCCCATCCTGGCACCGAAATCGATCCCCGGATGAAACTCCTTTCCATATCCAAACGGAGAGTTCCGCCATCCGAACGGAGATGTCTCGACCCCTTGCACCGGATGAATGCTGGGGATGCAAAGCCATTTTTCCCGTTGCCGGCTCATGGTGCTGGCCAGCTGGTTCAGCTCCTGTTCCCGCGCCAGAAGCTGGAGGTGCTCGTCCTCAAAAACCGTATCAATCCGGCGAAAGACCCCATTTCCCGTATAAGCGACCATCATGTCCGCAGGACTCATCCAGGATTCCCGACCCCCGACTCCCAGAAGCCCGTCCCCCACCAAAGTCTTTCTTCCCATGATCAGAGAGATTTTTCGCTCTTTTATGACCAGGGATTCGATTTGTTTATGGATCTCTCCCAGTCTCTGGTAAAGAGACAGGACCGACTGGTTTTCCAAAGCCAGCTGTTCCTGGACATCGTGCATCTTCATGAAAAAGGGAGTTTTCAGAAAAACGGCAAAAACGATAATCAGAACGGCGCCAACCAATGAGCTCAACATTCCCGCCAGAAACAAATTCATCAATTTATTTGAATGAAGATTTCCGGAATTCATTTTTATAGAAGATTCAAAAATGTATACCCGAAATCCCAACAGGGAGGAGAGTCTTTTCTTTTCCTTACGGACCGGAATTTTTTCTGGAAACATCCCTAAGATCCTTTCTCACGGTAACAAGAGCAAACCGCCAGCAGCCTTCGTAAACATCCTACCACGGATTTTATTTTTTTCAACAAAATTTTTAATAAATAAATATTATCATAAATAAAAAATGACTAATAAAACCAACATAAAAAATGTGTGATTACGCCAAAGCCCTCTTGAAAAACTTCTTATTGACGTGACTTTCTTACGAAGAATCCTTCCTTCAGACAGGAGCAGAAGCAATTCTGTTCTTGCCCCTTTCCCGGAAACGGATTCGGGGCTCCTCTGAAGCCATACTCCGTCTTGTTTGTCCTTCGCGCTTGACGAACCTCCGGGGAAGAGTATCGTTGAAATAAAGGGGAAGATCGGGGTCTTCTTGAAAACGAATCGGTTCTCGCATTCAAGAACCGGGTTTTCAGAAAGGAAGGAGGGAGAAATGTCCCGGACGGTGAGTGACCGGATTGTGGAATTTTTGGCAGAGAGAGGGGTGGAGCAAATTTTTGGCATCCCGGGAGACACCATAGACTCCCTGATGGAGTCTCTTCGAAAGCAGAAAACCGTTCATTTCGTGGTGATGCGACATGAAGAAGCCGGTGCTTTCGCCGCCAGCGCCCAAGCAAAACTCACGGGACATCTGGGAGTATGTGTGGGATGCCAGGGACCGGGAGCAATCCATCTCTTGAACGGTCTTTACGACGCTTCTCTGGATCATGTTCCCGTTCTGGCGATCACCGGACAGATTCCCCGGGATGACATCGGCACGGGAAAACCCCAGGAAATCGATCAACTTCGCCTGTTCGAGGACGTGGCGGTCTACAATCAGGAGGTGCGGTCCCCTGACAATCTTGATGCCGTTCTCTCCCGGGCGGTCCAGGAAGCACTCTGGCGCAAGGGCGTAGCCCACATATCGATTCCGGCGGACGTCATGCGTCTTCCAGCCTCCGCAAAGCCCGATAACGCGAAAGAAGAAGCCCGTTTCCAGATACGCACGATCGTGCGACCACCCCAATCCGAAATCCGGAAAGCGGCAGAGGTCCTGAATCGGGCGTCCCGGGTAACGGTCCTTTACGGAGAGGGAGTGCGGAGGTCGGAAGCGCACCTGCTGGCTCTCGCCTGGCGTCTGAACGCCCCCCTCGTCCACACAACCCGCTCAAAGGATGTCCTGCCTTCCCGCCACCCTTCGGTCATGGGAGGCATCGGCTTGATGGGCTCCCGAACAGCCAATCATGCCCTCCAGGAGTGCAACGCTCTTCTGATAGTGGGGTCGGATTTTGCCTTCCGGGAATACTATCCCGAAAATGTCCCCATCGTGCAGATCGACATCGATCCATCCCGGATTGGACGACGGGTTCCGGTGACAGTCGGCCTTCCGGGAGAAGCGAGAGAAGTTCTTCCGGCATTGGCGGAGGAATTGCCCGAACGGACCGATTGCACCTTTCTTGAACGGATGCGAAAGGAACGTGAAAAGGAGGTTGCCGGACGAATCCGGACAAAAAAGGATGGACTCCTCCACCCAGGAGAGCTTTCACGGATAATAGGGGAACGATCGCCGGAAGATACCATTTTTCTCGTCGACGCGGGAACAGTGACCGTATGGACCAACAACTGTCTGGATATCCGTGGAACCCAGCGCTTCGTGTGGTCCGCAAACCTCGGATCGTTGGGCTTTTCCCTGCCGGCAGGGATCGGCGCAAAGTTTGCCGCCAGAACCCGGCCTGTCGTGGCCCTGACGGGAGACGGGGGATTCGGGATGCTTCTGGGCGACCTCTCGACGGCCGTCCGTTATCATTTGCCTGTCGTGGTGGTCGTTTACAACAACGGGGCCTACCAGTTCATCGAATACGAGGAGGCGGCAGAAGGAAATCCCATTTTCGGAACCAAACTCACCAACCCCGATTTTGTCGCCCTGGCCAAGGCTTTCGGGGCGAACGGGAGAACAGTTGAAAGCCCCGAAGAAGTGTCCAAGGCGCTCGAAGAGGCGTTTGCCTCTCCGGTGCCTTATGTTATCGATGCCCGGGTCAATCCGAAGGAACTCTACATCCCTCCGCTCCTGACTCCTGGCATGGTC
>JAKBTR010000072.1 GCA_021844275.1 Nitrospirota bacterium
GACGAACAGAAAGGTTCCGGGGCTTTTGCCCCGCAATCAGGGAAAGGGCATCGACAAGAAGGGACTTCCCGGCACCGGTTTCACCCGTGATAACGGTCAGCCCCCCGTCGAATGAAAGAGAGATCTCTTGGATGGTGGCAAATGAGGCCACCCGAAGGTGGGAAAGCACCCCGGTCAGGCCGCCAGGATTTCTTCGATCTTGTCCTTGAAGGTCTTCTTGCTCTGGGCGCCCACCAGCTTGCTGACGATTTTCCCGTCCTTGAAGAAGATCAGGGTCGGAATACCCATCACCTGGTAGCGAACGGCAATCTCCTGATTGTCATCGGTGTTGAGCTTCAAGAAGGAGACTCGTCCCTTGTACTCCTCGGCCAGCTCATCGACCACGGGAGCCACCATCCGGCAAGGACCGCACCACGGGGCCCAAAAGTCGACCATGACAAGACCTTTCGACTCGAGGACCTTCTTGTCCCATTCTGCAGTGGTGATTTCCGCGACATTTGCACTCATAAAATGCTCCTTTTTTTAGGTTTTGAGAGCCAAACAGATCCCTGTCGACGATCTTCACGGAGCTTAAGTCGACCGGCATCCCTCGGGTTCTTGTATCTTTTCATTCTACACGATCCGTGTTCCCAAGGGAAAGACAGGCGAGCCCTGGAAATAAGGCACCCTCTTCCGAAAAGATTGACAAGAAAAAAGGGTATCTGAATTTCATGATTGATTTCAGGTCAGGTTTTCTCTCTCTTGATCAGATCAGTCGCGTTGATATATCCATTCCAAGGCTGATTGTCTCCGATTTGATTTCCTGTTGATGGCGGGAAACAGGAACCTACAACCTTTCCCCGGAGACGACAAGGAGAGATCCCCAGAGCCAGTGTTCCGGCAAGATTTTCTCCGTCATTCTTGCCCAGACGTCTCCTTTAGGCAGAATGACGCAGGAACGAAGTTCGAGGGTGCCCACCGGCAATCCGTCAAATAACCCCGGAAGGTCTTCTGGACGGCGCCATCGGGCTCCCCGATAGGATCCGATCCCCCCTTTCGCCCCTTTTTGCCGATAAAGGAGACTGTCCCGGTTCAGCCACCCTATGGCAAAACGTCGGCGCGTCACCCGGACGATTTCACTGACGGCCTCCCGTTCATCGTCGACGAAACACAAGGCGGCGACCGAAAAGACCCTGTCCGGTCGCGAAAAGGAAGGCATCGGAGGTCTCCCCCGACCCATCGAAAAGAGGCGGCGGGAGAACCATCCGGTCCCGCAACCTGCATCGAGAACAAATTCTCCGGGAAGATGGCGGAGCTGTCGGGATCCATCAGGAGACCAAGTTCCAGGGAGCAGCCTTGTCCATCAGCGCATCGAACTGCTCGATCGAGACGTTCTCCAGGACAAGGTCAAACAGGAGGGGGAGAGCATCTTCATCAGAAGCTATTCCTTTTGCTTTTCAACGGCCTCCTGGAATCAGGGAAGGACGGATCCACGGCGTCCCTGCTTATTGGGACAAGGGGGTTTCACTCATTTTTGTGGGAAAGAGCTTTCTCAAAAGAACAATCCGGAGATTTCCGGACCGAAGAAGAGCCACTTGAGGAGCCTGAGAAAGAGCGTCGGGACCATCCGGAGTCGGAGAGAGCATCGTCATCCATGTCTCCGATTCGAGAAATGCTTACGCGGCATCTTTCAGTGTTTCCGGTTTGTAAACCGCCACAATCCAGATATGGCCCCGGGATGGGGCGAGCTTCAGTGTCTCCCTCTGTGTCAGGATAGATGTCGCATGACTTTGAAAAGTCTTTGCGGATATTGGATCAAAATCTGACCAGGAGGAGAGAGGTTGATGGGAAAACAGCTCATTGACATCGCCAGATTCCTAAGACATAATTACACTAAATAGTGTAATTATGTCTTAGGAGACCGCATGACTATTCCTTTCCCTTCATCAAAGTTTGTTTCCTCCCAGCCGCCCGCGATTGAGACGAGACCGCTTATAGATTCTCCGCTCGCGAAGGGTCTTGAATCCGTTTTTAAAATCCTGGGAAACCACACCCGACTTAGACTGCTTCACGCACTCGTTCGACACCCCGATCTGTGCGTCGGAGAGATTGCAGAAACCATTGGAATGAAGCCTCAGGCTGTTTCCAACCAGCTTCAGCGTCTTGCCGACAAGGGAATCCTTGTTTCCAGGCGAAGTGGGCTGAAAATTCATTACCGGATCGTGGATCCTTGTGTTGTGAGTTTACTAGACAAGGGGCTGTGCCTCGTCGAAGACCTTCCTCAAAAGAGTCCCTCTGTGGTCAAGATATCTGAGGGGGTCCCCCACACATGAAGAAAGAACCGGTGCTCCCGGTGGCCTCAAATGTGGCGGCCGGGCACTTGGTAGAAGCCTCTTTGGCCAGAAAATGCTGGCCATGCGGATGCTTCCACGACGCATTACGTTCTCTTGACACATCTCTTCCTGAATCGGGGTGGCCGGTGGTTCTTTCGGATGCGATCCGCGGCGGGAAAGAAAAACTCACTGAACGCCGCTATGACTGTCTGGGGTGCGAGGTATGCTATCCCGCACTGGCGTTGAATGCGTTAAGCGAGGAGGAGGGTGCTGTGTCGCTTGAACCTTGCCCGACGGATCTCCCAAAAGCACAGGAAGGATGGCCACCCCTTCCTGGGGACTACCGGGTCCTTCGTTACCAGGCACCGGTCGCGGTATGCACTCTGAGCGATATCCGGTTATTCGAGACGCTTTCTAAAAGTGCTGGAACGGGACTTTCCATTATCGGAACCCTCCATACCGAAAACCTCGGCATCGAACGGATCATCACCAACGTTCTGGGCAATCCCCATATCCGATTTCTGATCGTTTGCGGAGCGGATTCAAGGCAGTCTGTTGGACATTTGCCAGGACAATCGCTGGTCTCCCTGATGTCAGCAGGGCTCGACGAAAAGGGAAAAATAAATGGAGCGTTGGGGAAACGGCCGATACTTAAAAACATCGGTCGGGATGCCGTTGAACATTTCCGGAACGTGATCACATTGCTCGATATGCGGGGTGTGGAAAATCAAGACGAAATTCTGGCACGGATCCGGGAGTGCACGACCAGAAACCCGGGGCGATCCGATCCTTTTCCATCGCTCCCGACAATCGAGGTTTTGACGGGGGATCTCCCGGCACGGATGGTTCCCGATCCGGCAGGATATTTTGTCGTCTACCCGGATCCTGCCCGAAAAAAACTTGTTGTTGAACACTATCAGAACAATGGCCGGCTGAACAAAGTGATCACAGGGATGGATCCGGCTGAAATCACCACAACGGCAATCAAATATCGTTTGGTTTCCCGGCTGGACCATGCCGCCTATCTTGGGCAGGAACTGGCCCGGGCTGAGGCTTCCCTATTTTCCGGGAGCCGTTATGTGCAGGACCGTGCACCAGAGTCCCTGTTCACTTCCTCAAACGGTACCGGCGCATGCCAATGCGTTGGAATCTATCCGGAGGCATGATGGAATCAGAAAGGACAACCAAAGAGCCAGAAAAGAAGATAGGAAGTATTGGACTGATCTTCGGATTCCTGACCTCTGTTTTATCCGTGGGGTGCTGCGCTATTCCGGTCGTTCTGGTTTCTCTCGGATTGAGTGGTGCCTGGGCCAGCCGGCTTGAATTTCTGGACCGAGTTCGCCCTCTTCTTATCGTTTTTTCTCTTCTTTCACTTGGGTGGGGCATCCGACGTTACACGGAACGGGGACAGAAGTCCTTGTGTAAACCGAATGATGGTCCAGGGATTCGGAGCGATCGGGTACGAAAAGGACTATTCTGGGCGGCTGTCGCCGGAAGTCTTTTGATCCTGCTCCTTCCGTGGATGAGCGCCCACTTTTTCCACCTGAGATTTTTTGATCGGGATACGGACTGATTACCTGTTTCGAGCGGGGGAAGACAGGGCAGCCAGCCCATTGCGAATTCGAGCACTTGTCTCAACCGGGAAGAAATCAATCTTTATCCGGACTGGTCACAGTCTCTCTCCAGAAACAATGAGAAGTGATCCCAAAAGGCAGTTGTTCGGCGTAACAGTCTCAAGCACCCTGGCCCATGTCGTTCCTGAAGGCAGAAAAACAGCGGAATGGATCCTGAACTTCCGAACTGGCAAATCAGCAAAAAAACTGGAAATCTCCTCCGGACAATGCCATCGGGCTCCCCGATAGGATCCGATCCCCTTCGGAGCAT
>JAKBTR010000012.1 GCA_021844275.1 Nitrospirota bacterium
AATGGAGATCGTCTATCGAGTCGTTCAGGTCGGATCCGTCCCGTCTTTCGGACAGGATCGACTGGATCGCCAAAGAAAACCTGCTCTCCCGCTTCCGTGAGGAAGAAGATCTTTCCGACGACGATCCCTGGCTCCAGAGTCTGGACCTGGAATACCATAATATTGATCCAGAGCAGGGGCTTTTTTTTGCCCTGGAGGAATCCGGGGAGATTCTCCGTTTGTCGGAAGAATCTTCTGTCCGGGAAGCGATGACAGACCCGCCCCATCGGGGTCGCCCCCCGGTGCGGCATGCCATCATTCGGCGTTTTCCCGACGATGTCGTCGAAGCAGGGTGGGAAAAAATCCGTTTCCGCTCCGGAGAAGTGGTCGTCCTCCCCCTGTTTCAGACGTTTGGGGAAGAGGAAATTTCCCGATTGGTCGGGCATATAGGACGACTCTCTTCTCCCCTGGAGATTCCCGGGGTCATTCGTCACTATACGGAGCGGACAAACTCCTAAAAAGAGAGGTGGACATATGTTGAACGGTGAAGATGTCGTACGCTTTCCGGAAAGAAAAACGATTCCTGGAGACCCCGGACGGGAAATCCAGAAAGAGGCCCCCGTGCCAAAACGTCCGGAAACAAAAAAAACCGGGGATCGGCTGATGGACCGCATGAAAAAGGTGGACCCAAACCAGTCGGAACGTTACCGTCAGAGAACGGGAGAATAGATAAATGAAAGACTGGCACAATCGGGGTTCTTTTCTGGATCTCCTGGGTGAAAAGAGCCCTGGTCTCCCATCCGTTGCCCCCGGGCCCCGTCATTCTCCGGAAGGGTGGGTCGAAACCCGGGCCACGACAATACTTGCCTTTCATTTTTCGGGTGGAGTTCTGGTTGCCGGGGATCGTCGCGCGACGGCCGGAAACCGGATCATGACGAACCGGGTCGAAAAAGTTCTGGAGATTGACGGTTCCTCTCTGATGGCGATCGCTGGCTCTCCCGCTTTTGCGATCGAGATGGCCCGGATTCTGGAGCACTCGTTCAAGTATTATCGTCGAAGCCAGCTTGCGGAATTGTCTGTCGAGGGAAAGCTTCGAATGCTGGCCCAGTTGCTCAGGGAAAATGTTCCCATGGCGATGCAGGGATTCGGGGCCGTTGTGCCAATTTTCGTGACCCGGGACTCTTCCCAGGCAAAGAACCAGATTTTTTTCTACGACATCCTGGGAGCGCATTTTGAAGGGGCCCCCTTTGCTGTGGCGGGATCGGGCTCTGTCGAAGTACAGGGGATTCTCCGGTATCTTGACCGGTGGGGGATGTCCGGGAGAGGACTTGTCGGACTCTCCGAAAGGGAGGCTTTGGCGCTGGCCATGCGATTACTGGAAACCGCCTCTTTTTTCGATTCCGCGACGGGAGGGGTTCAGGCCGGAGAGACCATTTATCCGGTTGTGAAAATATTGGGCCCGGACGGCGTGCGCACCGTGCCCGAGGCGGATCTGGAAGCCTGTTACCGGACGGAGGTCGAAGGTGTTTGATGAACCCTACAGATGGGTTGAAGCTGTTTCCCAGAGGCGGGAATACATTGAAGAGCAGCTGCGACGATCTTCCCCGGTCCTGGGGGCATCGGTCCGTGAAGGCATTCTTTACCTCACGTTTTACAAGAGAATTCCGAAGGTCTATGAGATCTATGATGGCCTTGCAATGGGATCAATAGGGCATCCGGCGGATATTGAGTCGATCCGGATGATGTTGCTCAATGCCGCTCATGTGGAAGGGTTTCAGCGTTCCCCCAAGGATGTGACGCTCCATCGCCTTCTCCTTTTTTCCCTTTCGCCGCGCCTGAAAAACGCGTTTGAGGATATTGGCGCATCTCCGATACTGGTTCGCTCCCTGTTTGCGGAAGCGGGGAAGACGATGGAGGAAGACCGCTTGATGGCGGTGGACTTTGACGGCAATATCGAAGAAGAAAAGGGTTCTCTATCCGTTGCCGGTTCTTCTGCGGTGAAAGACCGGATTCAGGAGCGACTGGGGAGCCGGAAAGATAAAAAAGCGACTCTTGAGAGCGTTCTTCCCGAGCTTTTCGAAGCGTATCTTTATGGGGTTTATGAAAATCCCGATCTGGGTCTCGACCCGGAAGGAAACGTCATCGATCCTGCCAAAAAAAAACAGGCGATTCGCCGCGTTTTTGAGGAATATACGCCGAATGCATGTTTGCTGGACCGGAAAAAAGGGAGTCTTTTGCCGGTTTCCCTGTCGACGTTAATGGAAGAGTTGTCGAAATGAAAACCGTTGTCGGACTGGAAACAGAATACGGCGCCCTTCTCTCCGGAGCCTCCCAGGGGATGAGGGATCTGTTTCGTCAGGAAGAAATGTTCCAGAAAGTGCGGGACCATATTTTTCACGTCCAGCGAAAAGGTTTGATTGACCAGCATCAGCGGGCTTACGACGAACCCCCCGGAAATGGAGGGTTCCTCCGGAATGGGGGAAGACTTTACATCGACATGGGGCATGTCGAATATGCCACGCCCGAATGCCATACCTTGCTTGATCTTGTGCGCGCAGACCGCGGGGGGGACCGGCTCCTCCAGCAGGCTGTTGACGAGATGGGGTTATCCGGAGAGATTTCTTTCATCAAGAACAATATCGATCATCAGACACTTGCCACATTCGGTTCCCATGAAAATTATCTTGTTTCCAGAGATTTTCCGTTTACGGAAAGAGGGATGGAGCCCCTTGTCGCTTTTCTTGTGACGCGTCAGATTGTAACGGGGGCTGGAAGAGTCGGTGTTTCTTATGTGAACGATAGTCTGATTTCCCTGGATACAGAAAGACCTCCGGTTTATTTCCAAATTTCCCAGCGCGCTGACTACATCGTGAACAAATTCTATCAATGGGTTCAGATGAACCGTTCCATTGTGAATACACGGGACGAACCTTTGTCCGACCCGCTCCAATACCGGCGCATGCATCTGCTTCTGGGCGATTCCAATATGTCCCAATTTGCGACGGCCATGAAATTCGGGATGACGAAGATCGTGATGGACCTTGTCGAAGATGGGCTGGCGCCTGCCGTTGGAGTCCGTGATCCTGTCCAGGCGTGCCGTGCGATCTCTCATGATTTGTCTATGCGGTGGAATCTTCAGGATTTGGAAGGACGGATCCTGTCGGCTCTCGACATGCAGGAGATGTTTTTGGAAAAGGCTGTTAAAGCCTATTCGGGGCGTGACGAGGATACTGACTGGGTCTTGGAGGAGTGGGGAAAGCTTCTCTCGGATCTGGCGAAAAAGGATCCTTCCCTTGTCACTGACCGCCTGGACTGGGCAGCAAAGTACAACATGATCAGTGCGTTCAGGGACTCAGAGAATCTCGAATGGAATGATCCCTGGCTGGAAAGCCTTGACCTTGAGTATCACAATATTGATCCGGGCAAGGGGCTTTTCCACATTCTGGAAGAAGAAGGACGACATCGCCGTCTCTTGCCTCCATCCATATCGGAAACCGGAGCCACCTGTCCACCATCTTTCACGCGGGCTGAGGGGCGGGCTCAGGCGATTGACCGGATTCTGGAGAACCCGGACATGCTTTACATCATTCAGTGGTTCGGGATCCAGATCAATCAGGGTGATGTTCTGTATATGCTGGAACCATTAAAAAACTACCGGGACGAAGTGTCGGAGTACTTTCGAAAAAATCTTCCGCCCTCTGCGGACGCCTAGACGGGTGAGTCCGATGGAAGCGTGTCCTGAACAAATGTCCGTTGCTTCACATGATACGCGAGGAATGGATCCCACATTGCTCCGGTTGCACTCATCACAATATCTGCCCCTGCTTCCCGAAAGTCCGGATAGTCTTCCACTGTATTGAACCCTCCCACTCCGATCAGGGAAAGCTGCGGAGCCCGTCGTCGAAGGGCTTGTTTAAGACCGCGGATTGTTTTCAGCGAAAGATTTTTGATCCCGCTACCACAAAGCCCTGATCGTTCTCTTCCCGGTCCCGGTAAAGCCGGCTTGCCTTCCGGATTAATGATTGTTCCTGTGACAGTATTAATAGCACTGATTGCGTCCAGATAGGGGGATGTGGCCTCGACAAGGCGATCCAGATGTTCCGGATTGTCGGAAAATCCGATTTT
>JAKBTR010000029.1 GCA_021844275.1 Nitrospirota bacterium
CAAGGTGAGATTGCACGAGAAAAAGCTTATTCCGGACGACTATCTTCCCAACCTCCTTAAAGGGTTCGATCCAGAGACGGGACTTTTCCCATTTGATGGCCGGTTTCTTGCGTTTGCCGGGATTGATCCGGAAGAACTCCGGAAGACGATCCGCGATTCCCCGGACGATCGATCAATTATCCGGTGGGTTGATCGGGTCGCTACGTCACATACCCCCGAAGAAAAGGAAAAATGGTCCGAATCACTATCGGAAAGCTTTTCTGAGCCCACCCCTGAAAGAATCGCCTACCGAACCCAGGTCTTTACCGGTCTTGGAGACCTTCTGGGGTTGCAGTCCTTGGGTTGTGCGAATTCCTTCGACCTGATCGACTACGATGAAGGAAGGCTTTCCCTGGAGGGTTTGAAGGGCACCGGCGGGAGAAGCCTTGCGGAAGCCCGTCCTCCTTTTCCTCCGTTCTCGAAGGAAACGGCTCATCGGAAAGTTCATCTTGCCGAAGACGCCTGGAATTCGAAAAATCCGGAAAAGGTGGCCCTCGCCTATACGACCGACAGCCAATGGCGGAATCGCTCAGAATTTCTGGTGGGACGCGACGAAATCGTCCCCTTCCTGACCCGGAAGTGGACGAAAGAACTCGATTATCGGCTGATCAAGGAACTGTGGGCCTACGATGTCGCGCGGATTCCCGTGCGCTTTGCTTATGAGTGGCATGACGATTCGGGGAACTGGTTCCGATCCTACGGAAACGAGAACTGGGAGTTCGCCCCGAATGGACTGATGGCACGGCGGTTGGCATCCATCAATGATCTTCCGATCCGGGAAGAGGACCGAAAATTCCGGTGGCCTCAAGGTCGGCGCCCGGATGATCATCCGGGACTCAGCGATCTTGGACTTTAAATCTTAACCTAGGGGATAATGATGGAATGCAATTCATTTTTTCGCTCCTTTGGACCGGAGGTAGCCGAGGAGGTCGAGAAAGGGGTTCGGGTCCAATCCTTGCCCTTGGGAAGCCATCGGGTGAGACGGATGGTCTTCGATCCGGGAACCCCGATTCCCAACCATCGCCATCCGGAGGATGTCGTGACCCTGATTCTTGAAGGCAGGATGGAAATGACGATCGGGTGTGAAACCCGATCGATCGGGCCAGGGGAAATTTTTTTGGTTCCTTCGGAATCAGACCATTCCGGGCGCGTCCTCGACGGCCGGGTGGTCGCTATTTCGTGGTCTACGATGGTCTGAAAACTTTCTGGTATCTATGCGAGGTGCTTTGGCCTATGTCAGGAGGACATCGTGGAAAGACCTGAAAAAATCACTATTGGGTTTGTGATATACCCTGGATTCAATGCGTTGGATCTCGTGGGACCCCATGAGATCCTTTCCCGTCTCAATGCCAGGTTTTTTCTTGTCTCCGAAAAAGGGGGAAAGGTTCTTTCCGAAAAAGGGATTGCCGTCGAAGCGGACTACGGTTTTTTGGACTGTCCTTCTATGGATATTCTTGTCGTGACGGGCGGCCCTGGGCAAATGGATATGATGAACCATCCCGGATTGATGACTTTCTTGAGAAATAAGGAACCTCTTTCCCGATTTGTGGCAGCAGTGTGCACCGGAACCCTTCTTTTGGCCGCTGCAGGGCTTCTGCAAGGACGCTATGCCACGACCCATTGGCTGGCTAAGGAGGAGCTTGTGCAATACGGCGCCATTTTTAAAGCGGAACGTGTTGTCTTTGATGGAAAATTCGTCACTGGAGCAGGCGTTTCGTCAGGGATCGATTTGGCATTGGATTTGGTCGGCAAAATTGCAGGATCGGAGGCTGCCCAGCTTATTCAGCTAGCCATCGAGTACGATCCTGCCCCTCCCTTTCAGTCTGGGAGTCCAGAAAAAGCCCCGTCTTTTCTTGTCGATCGTCTGAAAAGGACAAGCAGGTTTTACAAGGAGAGTTGAATATGTTTTGTGGTACCCAAGGTATAAGATCCCGGAATTTGTTGTCTTTAACTCTGATGATTGGAGATCGGCAATGATCGAGAGGGATTTTGCGGAGGAGTTCGCGAAAGACTGGATTGAGTCGTGGAATGCCCATGACCTGGACCGGATTCTTTCGCATTATTCGGAGCAGTTCGAAATGTTTTCCCCCAAAATCATCCAGATTGCAGGAGAGCCGGCTGGAACGCTCAAGGGCAAGGAGGCGGTCGGAAACTACTGGGCAAAGGCGCTCGACCTTGTTCCCGACCTCAGGTTCGAGCTCATTGCATTATTGATCGGCGTCAATAGTCTCACTCTCACCTACAAGGGGGCGCAAGGCCGGATGGCGGCAGAGGTTTTTCATTTCGGTCCCGATCATAAGGTAACAAGAGCCTATGCGCATTATGCCGTATAAGGTCTTTCCGTTTACCCTTGCTATTCGTATCAATATCGAGCCTGTGGATTCTTTTGTCCCGAAAATGGCTCCGAGACGGACTAGACACTGTACTTGCGGTCAATCCCCCCCCGCGGTTCCAGGGCCGAATGGTCACCGGGACTCAGCGCTCTTGAATTTTGAGCCGTAAGCAAGTGGAGGATAAGGATGGAGTGCAATTCGTTTTTTCGCTCTTTCAGACCGGAAGAAGCCGAGGAGATCGAGAAAGGGGTTTGGGTCCAATCCTTGTCCCTGGGAAACCATCAGGCGAGGCGGATGGTCCTCGATCCGGGAGCCCTGATTCCCACCCATCGCCATCCGGAGGACGTCGTGACCCTGATCCTTGAAGGCAGAATGGAGATGACGGTGGGATGCGAAACCCGAACGATCGGGCCGGGGGAGATCTTTCTGGTTCCTTCGGACTCAGACCATAGCGGGCACGTCCTCGACGACCAGGTGGTCGCTGTTTCGTTTTCTCGTACATGATGACTGATTGATTTCCTTCGTGAACCGAAACGTCTTTCGGAAAAAGGAACGGGATGGCTTTTCGTCTGGAAGAGGTCGTTCCGTGGGGCGGTCATTCGAGGAATGTCACGGATCGCCCTGGTCTTCGAGACCGTTGCCGATCTTCTATAGAGCCATTTTTTTGAACAGGAAAGTTGGTCTAACCCAATGAGGCAAAAACTCTCTCGACTCTCGAAATCCGACCTAGTATCCCTTTCGGAAGTCGCCTACCAGAGCCTCTCCGTCCGAAGCAGAATGGAAATGGAAAACCTCCTCGGGAAGGTGTCCGATCTTGTTCCGACGACGGGAATCTTGTCCGGTCACGCCTCCGCCGATCCACGAAATGTCCCGGACCTCGATCCCAACCGTATCGTCAATAATGGATTCCCCCGCTCCTGGCTGTCTCTGTACCTGGAACGGGGCTTCCACCTTGTCGACCCCGTGTTCCGGAAGCATTTCGGGGAGTACCGGACCCAGGTCTGGAGCCAGACCTATCGGACGGTTACCCGCAAGGAGGAGAAGGCGTTCATCGACTGCGCCCGGAATTTCGGGCTTGAGGAGGGCGTGACGATAGGATACCGGTCGCCTTTCCGGGCGGACGGGAGCATCTTCTCCTTTTCGGGAAGCGAGATACTCCGGCACGAGCGGCACATCCAGCTACTCGAGTGTCTTCTTCCCCACCTCAATGTTGCGATTTCGGGACTCTTTTTTCCTCCTTCTTTCTCAGGGGCTACTCTGACGGCTCGGGAGACGGAAGTGCTGACATGGAAAAAAGAGGGACGAACCGCATGGGAGATCTCCCAATCCATGAAAATCAGCGAACGCACCGTCGTATTCCACCTCCGGAATGCCATGCGCAAGCTGGGGGCCAGAAACAGCGCCCAGGCGATGGCGGCTGCCCTCTCTCTCGGATTGATCGAGTGAGTCGGGAGGTCGGAGCGGAGGGTTCGGCCTGACCTGTCAATTCTGACAGCTTGTTTTGAGGTCGTCTCCCCTCTAAGATTTCTGAAGATGAAAAGGGAAAGGACGAGGATCCTTGAAACTCAGGCTTTTCCAGATCGATGCGTTCTCGGATCGTCTTTTCGAGGGAAACCCCGCCGCGGTCGTTCCTCTCGAATCATGGCTGCCCGACGCCTTTCTCCAGTCCATCGCCTCCGAGAACAACCTCTCCGAAACC
>JAKBTR010000113.1 GCA_021844275.1 Nitrospirota bacterium
ATTGCTGGACGCTCCGTCTCCAGATAAAAATTTTTGAGTTTCTCAAAAAAGATGCCATGATTCTCCATATTTCGGAAATCATAGATGCGGCGAATTTCTTCCGCTTCGGTATGCGTCCGGTATTCGACGAGAGATTCCGGAAATACCCCTATTCTTCCGACCCGATACATCCGCAGGACGAAATCCGTATCTTCCAGCCAGAAAGGATCATAGCGTTCATCGAACCCGCCAATTTTTTGTGCTGTTTCCTTCCGGAAAAAGAAGGTGGAGGTCTGGGGTTCAAGAAGTGGCTCAGACCGAAAACGGGCTTCTTCCCGAAAGAGGATAGCCGCCCATCGGGGCACTTGAGGCCGGGCATTTTTTTCGATCACTTGCATGCCGTCGGGGGAAATCATTTCTTTCCAGCTCCCCAGGAGGGAAACCTCTTTCCGGTCCTTCAGATACTCCCATTGAGCGAAAAGCCTATGGGGTTTCATCCGATCGTCGCTGTCCAGAAAAGCGATGAACTCTCCCCGACTCTCCAAGATTCCGCGGTTTCTGGCCGCTGCCGCACCCTTTTTCGATTCGGAAACAAGACGGATTTTCTCAGGAAGCTTGCAGGCCCATGCGATGGCCGTGTCGCGAGCATCCTCGGTCGAGCGATTGTTGACCAGTACGAGTTCAAAATCTGAAAAAGTCTGTCGGACGACGGAAGCAATCGCTTCTTCGAGAAAATGCGGTTTTCCGGTGAACGGAACGATCACGGAGATGACAGGATTTTTCTGCACTTTGACTCCAGCCGGAAAGTGAAGATCCCCCTAAAAATTTCCGGCTCTGCACCTTATTTTCTCAAGGTGTCTTGAATTTTGCTTCGGGAGACTTCGGAGATCAGCCTTTGAATCCATGTTTTAAAACATAAAGATAAAATTCCGGGTTGAGCCAACGGGATCGCCGGACGGAAGAAGCCGGAAACTTCGACACCCTTTCCTGCATGACCTTTGGATGCGTGCCACGGAATTTTTTCAAGATCCCATAATTTTCCGGTATATAGACTTCCTCCGAAGCCAACGCTTTTTTATCTTCTTCGGTTGGATTCCCTTCCCAGTACCAAAGAACCCTGTTCATAAACTTTTCCCTTAAAACACGCGGATCTTTGACCCAGCCATAATGATAAACGCGCCCATCGGCATATCTCCAGAGATTTTTTTCCTTTTTTCCGATATATAACCCATCTGGTTCCCTCGCAAAACCCACGGCATCCCCGACAGAACGGACAGCTTTTCCGGGACGTACAATCCGGATCGACCTGCGATAAGCCCAAGGGTCAATGCTCCAGTAGTCTCCCACAAAATGATGGTACTTCAGCATCAATCCCAAAATAGAGCGATCATCCTTGTAACGGAGCATGGATTGCCGGATCCCGGACAAATCCTCTTCGTGAATGACCTCGTCTCCCTGAATATAGAAAGCCCAGTCTCCGGATGGACGACAATGTTCCAGCGCGATGTTCGTTTGCTGAGCATAAATCAGTCCGTCTTTTTTCAGATTCATGTCCCAGACAGTCTCTACGATTCGGATCTTGGGATCACCGATGGACAAAACTTTTTCAAGAGTCTCGTCTTCTGAATCTCCGACAACGACAACAAATTCATCCACCAGCGGCAAGACGGAACGGATGGATTCCAGAAAAGGATAATCCAGCTTGACAAGATTTCGACAGAAGGTGAAGCCTGAGACGTACAAGAACCCCCCGTAGAGAGAATGTTATTTTATGTTAAAGGAGATTCCCCGATTACGCCCTGATTCTGAGCAAGAACGGATTTGAGAATCTTCATGCGGATTGAAGACTTCCCTTCCCTCGAGAAAAATCCTGCAACCTCTCCATCAGAGCGCGGACCCCGGAAAAAGCGGCCTCCGGAGTCACGCCGACCAGACAGCTCTGATGGTCGCAAAATTTACGAAAATCCCCGCAGGGCGAACAGGCCACCTTGTCTCCCAGAACGACATGGGTTCCTTTCCCGTCATCGAATGGTCCGGTCCGTTCCGGCGTCGATGACCCGTAGAACGAAACTGTCGGTATCCCGGCCATGACGGCCAGATGCAAGGGACCCGAATCGTTCCCGACATAAAAGAGGGCCTTCTCGAACAGGAGGGGAAGAAGATCGATCGGGACCAAGCCGGGAAGGAGGACCGGACTGGTGCGCGTCCTTGCAGCCACTTCTTCCAGAAGCAGCGTGTCTTCCGCTCCCCCCACCAGAACGGGACGAATCCCTGGATAATGACGATGGATGGCGTTCAGAAGGTCGGAAAAATACAAGGAAGGCCATCGCTTGATCGAACGCTTTGCGCCAGGATGCAGAACAAAGAAGTTGCCCTGAAAATCCGCAGACGCCCGCAAAAGGATCTTCTCAAGATTTTCCTGATCCTGCGCGGAATAGGTCAATCTTTGCAAAGAATACTCCGGAGCAATCCCCAACGGTTCCAGAAGCCGGAGGTTCTTCCGGACGGCATGCAGAATGCCGGACGTACCATCCAGAGAAATGACTTCCGAGTAAAGACCGACCGCCCCTTCCCGCGCATCCGAAAACCCGATGCGGATCGCTCCCCGGCTCCCCCGGGCGATCAGAGCGGAACGAAGGAGCCCCTGGGCATCCAGAACAGCATCATAGGATTCTTGCCGGAGATCCTGAAGGAATCGTCCAAACGAAGGAAAGAAAGAAACCTTCCCCCAGCGGGACCTTGGAAAGGCGATTCCCCGGCGCACGCCAGGATAACGCCGCACGAGCGGAAGAAATTCCGTGTTGGCCACCCAGTCGATACTGGCGTCCGGGAACGTCTTCCGGATCTGGTCAACCACCGGAAAACAGTGGACGATATCTCCCAGAGAACTGGGTTTAATGATCAGGATATGGTTGAAGGAACCCAATGCGCTCATTTCCATTTTGTCTTGCCATCGGGACCGCCAGGAGAGTTTCCGCGGCCCGGATCACCTCTTCCGGCAAGAGTTCGTTCATACAGAGCGTCCCGATGGGACAGAGCCTCTTCATGCAGGGCTGGCACAAAAGATTCCGATGCACCGAAGCGCTTCCCGGAGGGTAGGAAGGACCCAGACGGACAGGATCTGTCGGGCCAAAAACACCCAGCGTACGGACACCCAATGCCGATGCCAGATGCATCGGCCCCGAATCGTCGGCGATCACAAGCTCTGCCCGGGTCATCAAATGTGCAGTTCCCCGAAGAGACAGCTCCCCTTGAAAAAACTTCATCCTTGTATTTATATCAGGTTCCTCTTTTTCTGTCGCCTCCAGGAATTCCCGAAACGGGGCAAGAAGTGTCTCCTGCCCCTCTCCTCCTCCTCCGATGATCCCCACGCGAAATCCCTTCCGAAGAAAATGAACTCCGACCTCCAGAAAAAATCTCATCGGCCACTGGCGGGTTTTCCAGCTGGCGAAGGGATGGAGAAGGATCAGGGGAACAGACGGAGATTCATCCCCCCACCCCCTGGAACGAAGAAGTGTATCGAGAGCCTCACGATCTTGCGGTAAAACCGGCAGATAGAACTCTCTCTCAAAGGGAAAATCTCCAAGGAGTTCTCGAACAACAAGAGCATGTCGGTCGATCAGATGAAGCCCGGGATCGGTGAGAGGAACCTGACGGGAGAAGAAACCGGCGCCCTCCCGCATTTTCCCATAAGTGGAAGGACTGCCCAGCTTGAGAGAAGAACGGGCGAGCCCCGTCAGAATACCGGACTTCAGAAGTCCTTGAAAATCCAGAACGGCCGCGTATCTTTTGTTCCGGATGGATCGGACAAGATCAACGAGAATACCCCAGGCCTGTCGAAATTTTCTCCGTTTGAGCAAGGATTGATACGTTGCCCGGGGAAAGATGATGAGGTTATTGATGGCAGGATGACCAACCAGAAGATCCGCACAACGGTCTTCGACAACCCAGTCGATCTCGATCTCCGGACGGAGCTTTTTGAGGGCGATAACCGACGGAAGAGTGAAAATGACATCCCCGATCCGGCCCAAAAGGACAATGAGAACGGAAGAGTTTTTTCTCTTGGAAGGATCGATAGCGGCACCCATTTTAGTCATTGCCAAGCACTTCTTGACAAGATCCTGTGATATTTATGCAAAAACACAATGAAAAACTATTTATTCACACTGAGAGGAAACATCATAGGTCCATATTTAAACAGATCAATTCTCTTGACGTAACACAATCTGAGAAGTATGGTCTCCAAAACGTTATTTCTCACCCCAGAAACGAAAAACATGTCGCAAGGCAATCATCGAGTATTTCAATAAGTATTTAAAAGAATAGAGAGAGCGACCGTATAAAAAAGCTTTCCAAGCCATTGTTCTTGCAACCGAAACATCACCAAATTCATATATTTTTTTCGGCAATCTTTCCAAAAACTTACGATTTCCCCAGCATCCCCATGAAAGATACCGAAAGTAAAAGTCTACATTTTTTAGAGACATAAACTTTTCTCCCCATGGAAGAACAAATCTGGATGCCTTCACCCCAAAAAAGTTCATGTCTTCAGGACAAGCAAAACAGATACGGACAAAACTATCTTCTACAAAACCTATGCGTGTTGGAATGAGCCCCATATCCCTAAAGAAGAAAAGGATGCCATCAAAAGACCAGAAAATATTCTCCGCCAAAATATCGTTTGGTTGTTTTCCTGAAAAATCTTTATTTTCAGGACTGGAAATTTTAACGGAGATTTCTTTTTTTCCCAGTGATTCTATCTGTTCACAGAAAGATTCTATTTTCAGCAAGTTGTTTGGCATCTCATCTGTAACTCGGGCTTTTGCTATCCGATTGTTTGAACCGGAAGCCTTTTCGTCCTCAGAGATTGCAGTCACCAGTCTCCTTGTTCCACAGACACATTTGCGCATGACTTTATTTTTTGAAATATGATCCACATACCACATCCCTCTTCCACAGGCCGGACAAAAAGTTTGGGCAATATTTTTATTTCTTAACAACTTGCACAGAAAATAAAAAACCGTCTCCGGAGATATTCTGGGATTTTTGGGATTCGCGCAAAAAAGACTCGCAAAAGGCGTGTGAACCCGAACCTCAAATGGCATAACATCCTGGTCCAGGTAGGGATATAAAACAACGACAGGAATATGAAAGGAGCTGGCAACATGTGATAACCCAGAATCCAAACCCACAAAGCAGGCTGATTGGGAGATAATTGCTCCAGCAAGAGCAATAGGCAATTCCTCAAACCTGACGACGTCCGGAACAGAGAGATCCGTCTCTCCCTTTTTACCCATGACAACTACACGCATTTTTGTTTCACAGAGAACAAGTCTTATGAATGATTCAAATGAGTCCCTGTCCCAAAATTTAATCGAGTTTCTGTTTACATTGGGTGCAACAACGATAAATTGAGATTTTTCCAGATTATTCTCTTTTAGGATCTTACTTAAGGAATCATCGGGAATGTTCTCGACAGGGAATTCAGGCCTTACTTCCGGAACAAAATCTCTGAGCCCCAAGCATCTCACCAAAGATTCTTGCTTTGATTCTCCTTTTGCCCATTGATCCGGAAACCTGATCATATAGGGTACAACAACTCCATCTTCAATTGAGCCAATCTGCTCAAATATGCTCTCATAATGAAGATCGAAAGAATCATAAGTAATAATTTTGTCGTTAGATGATAAATATGGCTGTATGATTTCCTTCCACCTATAGTCACAATAAACAATAATCTGATTTTCAGGAAAAGCTTTTTTTGTTCCCTTGATTATGCATATCGAATTAACCGAATCCCCTAACCCGAACTCTAAAAAATGAATAATCTTTTGGTCCGGATGCAATTCAATGTTGGTATTAAACAATGTAAGATTCTTCTTCAACTGCTGAATCATCCCTTGAACCCATGCCTTAAAACATACGCATAAAATTCCGGGTTGAGCCATCGATTCGGCAACTGATACCGGAGGGGGAATCGGCTGATTCTCTCCTGCATCACGGCAGGATGTGTGCCCTTGTAGGGTTTCATGATCGACATGAACTCCGGTTGGTAATCTTTCGCCAGCAGAAGCTTCTGGTCTTCATTCGTCGGGCTCCCCATATGATAAAGATCGGCTTTTGCACGCACCTTATCCTGCAGTTTTCGGGGGCTGTTGACATAGCCATAGTGGAAAAGTGTTCCGTCCGCATACCGCCACAAATGCTTTTGGCTTTTATCGATATATTTACCATCGATCTTCCGGGCGAATCCCGACGCATCCCCGATCGATTCCAATGTTCCATTCGGCCGAATAATCCGCAAAAGCCTTCTCCCCGCATAAGGATTCGTATGCCAGTAATCCCCATAGAAATACAGTTGACGGAGCATCAGCCCCACAATGCCGGAATCGCCCTGGTATCTCTCCAGGGACAAAAGGAATCGTTCATAATCCCGTTCATGCAACAACTCATCCGACTGAAGATGGATCGCCCAATCGGCTTTTCGGCTGACATGTTCCAGCGCGAGATTCGTCTGTTGGGCAAAGATCTTTCCATTGTCAAAAAGAGCGGGATCCCATACGGTTTGGACGATCCGGATTTTGGGATCCCCGGCTTGAAGTTGTTCAACCGCTTCCAGTGTTCCATCGTCCGAATCTCCCACGGCAACAATCAGTTCATCGACGACGGGAAGAAGAGAGCGGATGGATTCCAGGAAGGGATAATCCAGACGAACGAGATTACGACAGAAGGTAAAACCCGATACAAACATGCGGCCCTTTCTTCCGGATGGACTTCTGCAACGTTTATTTTTGCCTTTTGAGCCCCCCCAGAAATCCCTTGATCAGCCATCGAAAAGAACGCATCGATTTTTGGGCGAGGAATGCGGCCCAGGCACACCCTCGTATTTCCGCTGGCCAAGAGGACAACTCGGCTTGCGCTTTCACGATACCGACCAGACTCCCGGGTGTTCCCCATGTCTCGTAGGAAAACCATCGCAAATACTGGATCTCCGCTGCGACAAGAAGCGTGTTTCCCCATGGAATCCGGAACCGCTCCAGGGTCTTGTGATGCCGATCCTCTTCTTTTCCTCTGGCGAAGGAGAACCGGGTCATGTCCTGGCCCAAATCGATCCGTTCTATCCGGTACCCCTTTCTCCACATCCATTCCCAGATACTATCCGGACGGATGTCCAGGGAACCCGGAGGAAGGTCCCATACTCCCCATTCTCTTTTGTCGGTCTTGCTGAAAAGAAAATCCACTCTTTCCGGGGCATTGGTTTCGATGCTGGATTCAACCGATCGGAGGGTTTCAAGAGTCCAGGATTGTTCGACAAAATTATAGCCCGTTTTTTCCACAATTTTCGTTGCCGGGCAAGATGTTTTTTTCTTTACATGAACACTTGATGTTCTATCGTGTTCAATAGACGATCCGCACGAACACATCAGACGGACGGAGACCGGATCCGCTGCCGACAGAACATATTGCATGAGCTTCGTACACATCGGGCATTCCGGGATTGGAGATTTCTTTTTCAAAGACAAGAGGAAGGTGACCGCACCCAGAACCGTTTCCACCCCCGGTATCGATAGAGTGGAAAAAAACGATTCGACCACATACAACCCCAAAGGTGTCAGTGGACGAACCTCAAAAGGGAATGTCCTTTTTTCGATAAAAACAACCACCATGGGCAGATCAAAAAAAGCCGCCATATGGCTGGGACCCGAATCGAGACCGATATAGAGCCCCGCCAGTTGCATCAGTCCGGAAATCTGTCCAAGCGATAAGTCATAGGCACAAACAACTCCAGTGTTGCCGAATGGTCCGATTTCCGGATAGGAAACAACAACTGTACGAAGGTGAAACCTGTCTCTGAGAGCATCAATCAGGCGGGAAAAATTCTCCTTTCCCCAGCGCTTGTTCTCCCAGGAATAAGGAGAGATGAGGACGAACTTGCCGGCTTCCAACGCATGTTCTTTCAAGTACCCTTCGGCCCATGCAAGATCTTCAGCTTTAACGGGAAGATATGGGCGTGCGGCTTCTTTTAAGGATAAGCCGATACTCCGCGCCGTCGCTTCCAGAGTCGTTTCACGACGGGCATAGCGGTCCGGCATCGGAAAATGGGCATAGGCCAGATAGGACGGTTCCTTCATTGTCCGGATTTCAGTCCGGATTTCTTCATGGGCCTGATCGTAGGGATTGTTTGTCCCTTCCCTGGACAAAACATCTTTTGCCTTGGGAAACCATCGGATTTCAATTTCCGAAATTCGACAGACAAGATCTTCCCACCTTTGATCGGCATAGACGATGCAATGAGCTTTCGGAAACCTTGTGCGAATCTCGTGCAGGACGCGGAACCCGTTGACATGATCCCCGAGCCCTTGCCCGAGAACAAAGTACAGCCGCCCGAAAAAGTCCCGAGAAAAAAAACGGATATGGAATAAAGGTATACCTTTCCAGAAAAGAGGTCTTTCCGGAATCATCGGGGTGATTGGATCAACGGGTTCGATGAAATACCTCAAGATAGCCAGAATGAGAAAAAAGGGGAGTTTTTCATTTCAATAACCGTAAGAATTTCCTCTGTAAACGACTACGATAAAAATTTAATCGGAAGAGTCTTTCCTCACTTTGTCGAATATTTTTACATATTTATAAAACGAACTTTCAAAATTATAGAGAGCTATGACAAAACCAGGTCCACCATCGAGGAATCCCCTTTTGATAACATAATGACGCAAAAATGCCCAAACCCCATGCACCAGTCCTTTCAAAACAGAGCCTTTCCTTGCCCCTCTGGATACTAGCTTCTCAGCTCCCAGACTGGAGTATCGGTTCATTTTTGAAATCATCTCTCCCAGGTCATAATAGGGGATCTGAACGATCGCTGACGAAAATTTCCCAAGACGACACCCGGAATTCATGGAATAGGTTTCATGGACCAGATCTTCGGAGTAAGTCATGGACCCCTTTCGAAAAAGTTGAGGCTGCCTGTAATCGGGATACCAGTCCGAATATCGTATCCATCGTCCCAGAAAATAATTTTTCCGGGGAACAAGATAGGCATCCATCGGATTTTCCTGGGCAAGAATCGAGAGGATTTCCGCCTGCGCTTCCGGAGTCATCCTCTCATCCGAATCGAGGCTGAAGATCCAGTCATGGGTGCAATGTGAGATCGCTGCCTTACGAAGAGCACCGAATCCTGTAAAAGGAACCTGACAAACGCGAACCCCCAGTTCTTGGGCAATCTGTGCCGTTCGGTCCGTGCTCCCGGAATCGACAAGAATGACCTCATCCGCCCACAGGACACTTTCGATTGCCGGACGGATCTTATGTTCCTGATTGTATGCCAGGATATAGACAGAGATTGGCATTCTTCTTAGAGGAGTCTCAGATTGTAAAGGCATCTTGATGAACAGTTCTCCAGAAAATTTTGATCAATTTGAAAGTTAGAAAAAAATCATTTTTCATATAAACTAAGGAAAACCCTCTTTTCGTTTACCCCACTCCATCTTCCGGATCAATCGGTCTTGTCTTCCACCGGTTGTGCATCCAGATCCATTGCTCAGGATACCTCCGGACCATCTTCTCAATCTTTTCGGTACATGCTTGCGTCAAATTTTCCACCGCTTCCTGCGTGTCCGTGTCCGGAGGCGCTATCGGAGGGCCAATCCATATCTGATGCTCCACATCGCTCACCCTGGCATCAAAAACTGGCAGGAGCGGAATATTCTGACGGACAGCAATCCGGGCCACGCTTGTGTAGGTACAGGCCGGACGCCCGAAAAAGGGGGTGAAGACCCCTTCATCTCTTCCGGCATTCTGATCCAGAACCGTCACGACAATACCGTTTTTCTTCAAAATCCGAAATATGGGTAGCGGCCCCTGATCCTGTAACAGGGAAACTGCCCCGCCGTAGCTCTCCCGGTATTCTTCGACGAATCGATGAACGTTCGGATCCTTGATACGCCGTATCACAACATGGATCTGTTCCGGAATATCGAGAGCCAGCCGCTTGATCGCCAATTCCCAGTTGCCAAAATGGGCCGAAAAGGCCAGAACGCCCTTCCCCTGCCCCAGAAGAGAGAACACATGCTCGAGCCCCGAAACCTGAACATGCTGTCTGAGCCAGGGTTCATCCATCACTGGAAACCGGAGAAACTCAGCCCCCATCATTCCGAAGTGGCGATAGATATCCCGGATCCGGTCCTCCAACTCCACCGACCCCCGAAGTTCCGGAAACGCGGACTCGAGGTTCCTGCGGGCCAACGAAGTCTTTTTTTTCAGGAGTAAACGGAGAAGATCCCCTGTATGGCGGCCAAGATTCAGGGCTTGTCCATGCGGCAATCTCTGGAAAAGACGAGCGACAAACACCAGCAACGCGGGCGGAAGCTTTGTGCCATCCGGCTTTCCCGAATCCCTCAAGATGCCCGTCCCGGTTTTTCTTCCAGGAGCTTTTCCCACTGGGCTGAGTCATTCCAGTCCATCCGGACGATAAAAGCCTGGACACGGGAGTCTCTTTCGGAATACCGGCAAAGCTTCACCCAGTCTTTCTCCGTCACCAGAACCTGATGAATCTCGCTTTGGCCGGTGGACTCGATTTCCTGAATCCAGCTCCGGATTCTCGACAGAATTGCATTCGTATAGAGAACATGGTCCGGTAACTCCAGATGGCCCAGTACCCGGGCCCCACAGGATTCAGCCATCCTTCGAAATCTTTGGGGACGGGCGATGCCGGAAACCAGGACGACATTTTTCCCCCGTAACTCTTCCACCGGGGAAAATCTTCCATCCCTCCCCAAAAGAGCAGAGGGTCGAACGGTCGCAGACATAAAAACGCTCCCGGGGCTCAAGAACACCCGGTAACAATCCGGAAAGTCCGGTGCTGCATCCGGATGTTCCTTTTCCATCGCTTGTTCCAGTCGAACGAGAACATCCGCCTGTTTCAACCGGCCGGGAAAGTCTCTCAAATCCCCTGCCGGAAGAAGATGAAAAAGGGAAGAGATCCCCGAAGAAAGCTTTTTTTCCGGAAGGAGAACCACCCGGAGGTCCTGATAAAGCTCCAGAGACTGAAATCCGTCGTCAAGAAGGACGACATTCGCCCCCCTGTCCACAAGAGCCTGACCGCCTTTTGCGCGATCTGCGCTGATACAGAAGAGAACCTCCGGAAAGCGCCTGGACATCATGGCAGGCTCGTCTCCGGTGACATCCGTGGAGAATCCTTCATTACCCCGAAACAAAAAGGGTTCTGGCGTTTTCTCTCTTCGACCATATCCCCGTGTCAGAACACCCGGGGTCAATCCCTTACGAATAAGGGACTCCAGGATGCATAGCGTCGTCGGTGTTTTTCCGGCTCCTCCCACGGTTATCCCTCCGACACCAATGACAGGGACGGACAATCGCTCTGTTGGAAGAATCCCTCTCCGATAGGCTTCTTCCCAGAGGAACAGTCCGGCTGCATATCCGAGAGAAAAAGGCGCAAGCCAAAATCTCGGAATCACAAGTCGGTCTCCGCTCTTTTGACGCTCTCGCCTTCCAGAAAAGGACGCAAAAACGACATCGTGCGCATGAGCGCCCCTCGACGAACAGAAAAGACGTTCCGGTTGTCCTCCCCCATTTTTGCCATCTTCTCCGGGTCCATCATCAACTCGCAAAGGGTCTCAGAGAGAAGGTCCGGGCGGTGCAATTCCAGCATCCCTCCCCCTTCTTTCAGATCGCAGACAATCTCCCGAATATGATCGGTGTGGGGACCGACGATCAGGGGAATTCCCGCCGCGGCCGCATCGATCGGAGAATGACCTCCGACCGGGTCAAATGTTCCCCCCACCACAACAAGATCGCAAAAACGGGTCAGGGTCCGCAGTTCTCCATAGGTGTCGAGAAGAGAGAAAATCATCGGTAAACTCTTCGATCCTCCTTCTTCAGGACAGAACCGTTCCCTCCGATCCTGAACCCACGTCTCTTTCGGCAGAAAAGATCGAAAGGTTTCGAGCCGGTTCAGATGTCTCGGCGCAATCAGGATATGCAATGGACGCGGAAAAGAAAGCCCTTTTTCGAGCGTCCGAAGAATCTGTTTCGTTTCTTCCGGGTGGACGGACGATAACAGGAGCCGAAAAGGCTTCTTGCCCTTTTCCAGACAATCCTCTTCCACTCTCTGCACCCAGAATCGCAATTCTTCCGGGTCCTGAACGGACTCCCGCGGGTCGAAAACGTCCCACTTGAGATTGCCTCCCAGATGGATATTTCGGGACAAGGTGCCCATTTTCCGAAATCGATCCTGATCCAGAGCCGACTGGACAACGACAGGATCCAGGAGTTGAAAGAGGGGAACGAACAGGGGGCGAAACCGGCTCATCCGCCGGAAACCGCGGGTCGAAAGACGGCCATTGACGATACCCACCTTCACCCCCAGGTGAAATGCGGACAATAACATCGAAGGCCATATTTCTGTTTCGAACAAAAGAATCTTTCGGATCTCCCGGCTCTTCAGAAAAGGAATCCATAAATCCGGAAGATCGAACGGCACCAGGGAGACGGAGTGATCCGGAAAGGCCTTCGTCAACGCTTCCCTGCCTGTCAGCGTGGTCGCAGTCAAAACCAGAGAATGCCTCTCCGACAGGGCCCGGATCAGAGGTGTCGCCGCGACGGCTTCTCCGAGACTCGCCACATGAAAAAGCACCGCTCCCGAAGTCTTTTGAGAACCCGATGGTTGCCCGGTGGCTTTGCTCACACCAAACCCCAAGCGTTCCCGAAAGAAAGGACGGGTCCTCGGGAAAAAAAGCCAAATGAACCCTGCTCCCGGAAGCAGAATCGGCCAGAGGAGACGATTCAGGATTCGGACGATCCTGAAGTAAAAGAGAAGGGTACCCGTCATCTTAGGATTTAGTCCGGAAGAGATCGATCATTTTCCCGGGTCTCCGGCTCAAAACCCAAGGAAAGATTCAGGAACTTCTGATACCGTCCTCCATCTGTACGCATCAGTTCTTCGTGGGTCCCCGATTCGACAATACGCCCCTTGTCCAGGACATAGACACGACGAGCGTTTCGGATCGTCGACAACCGATGAGCGATCACCAGGGTCGTCCGGTTCTTCATGATGACCTCCAGCGCTTTCTGAATGGCATATTCGGATTCTGTATCCAAAGCGCTCGTCGCCTCGTCCAGGATCAAAAGTGTCGGGTCACGGAGGACCACGCGGGCCAGGGCCAGCCGTTGCCGTTCCCCACCGGACAGAAAAATCCCCTTTTCTCCAACCCGGGTGTCAAACCCTTCGGGCAACGCCGAAATGAACCCGAGAGCGTTCGCGACCTTTGTTGCCTGTTCCAGTTCGTTCCGGGAAACGGATCGTTCGAGACCGTACAGGAGGTTTTCCCGGACCGTCTGGTTCATCAGAATAACATCCTGAGTCACCATTCCGATGGCGTTTCTCAGGGAACGGACATCGGCCCCCAGAAGGGACTTACCATCCCAGAGGATCTCACCTTCGAACGGACGGTAGAACAAGGGCAGAAGGTTGACCATGGTGCTTTTTCCGGAACCGGAAGGACCGACGATCGCAACGAAGTCTCCTGCCGGTATCTGCATGGAAATATTTTCCAGCGTCACCGAACTGGCCATGGGGTAACGAAAGCTGACGTTCCGGAATTCGATGGACCGGGAAAGGCGCTCCACAATCCAGCTGCCTTCCGGCACCTGAAGGATTTCGAGAGGCCGATCCAGAACCTCCGCAATTCTCTCTGCAGCCGCCAGTGATTGCTGGATTCCAGACTGGGAATTGGCAAGCCCCTTGATAGGCTGATAGAGCATCTGAGCGGCTGTCAAGAACCCCACCAGGGTCCCAAGCGTGAGATGGCCGTGAATGACGGAATATCCCCCCAGCCAGACCGCGACTCCGATCCCCAGGGCTCCAATGGACTCCATAATGGGCGACAGCAGGTTTTCGTATTTGGCGGAACGGAACTGGGAACGGGCATAGGTATCGGAATATTCCGCGAATTGACGGATCTCCCGTTCTTCGGAACCGACCGACTTGATTAGTCGAATCGCCGACAGAGTTTCGGATAGATGCTGGTTGACATCTCCATAACTTTCCTGGGTTTTCCGGGAAACCGTCCGGAGTTTTTTGCCGATCTTCCGGATGGGAATCAGCGTCAACGGCACAACCAGCAAGACAAAGATCGTCAGTTTATAATCGATATAGAAAAGAGCCCCCAGCATCCCGACAGCGGTAAAGGAGTTCCGGAGAAGATCCCGGATGATTTCCGCAACCCCTCCCTGCAAAATATAGGTGTCGTTCGTCACCCGGGACATCAGATGACCCGTCCCTTCCCGGCCAAAAGACGCAAGAGGCATCCGGATCAGGTGCGCAAACAGCGACTGACGCACATCGCTGATCATGAAAAGAGCTGCTTTTTTGAGAAGAAAGGCTTGAAAAAAACCGGTAAATCCTTTGACCGAAAACAGAACGAAAAAAGAGAGGGGAAGAATAAACAAAAGATGAGGATTTTTTTGCGCAAAAACCTTGTCGATCAGCTCACGGAGAAGGATCGGAACACCGCTGGAAACCCCACCGCTGATAAAGGCCATCAGGATTCCCCCGGCGATCAGGGATCGGTAGGGACGGATCCAGGAGTGAAGAGGTTTCCGGATCTTCTTGTAGGTAGCATCTTTCCAAAAAAAAACCATTCTTGAAGGCCTTATGAAAATTACAGTTCTTCCAAATTTTAAGACTTCGCAAAATCTCTATTACGGAGATGAACAAAACTCACACGAATGTTTTCCAGTAAAAAGATTTTCAAAAAAGGAACTTGTTATCTCTGGCGGCATTCCCTCATCCTGAAGTTGAATATCGCCATATTTTGAGAATCGTTTTCCATAAGAGTGGAATGATCGAAAAAAATGCTTCAGAATTGAAATATCATTCGGATTTTCAAAAAGCGAACGAATAAAAAGAGCTCGTGCAAAAGGTACACCATCTTTTAGGCCCAAAAAAGACATCCCAATCTCTTTTATCCAACGAGCTCTCCACTCTGAAAGTGATTTTTGGACTTCAAAATTGTCAAATACTTCTTTGTGACGTATGTGGCTTACCACTTTCGAATAAAAGTAATCCTGATTCTGAAGAATTCGATATCTGTCGAGCGTTTTTTTGCGCTTCTTCTTTAAAAAATCAGATGAAGGCATTCTAAAACGGATTATAGATTTTTCTATCTGAAGGAAAGGCCCACTTTGATACAGGCGCATACAAAAATCGGTGTCTTCTAAAAAAAAAGGCGTCAAATGGGAATCAAAAAATCCTGATTTCGAGAGAATCTTTTTCGAAAGAAAGAGAGCTGATGGAGGAATATCGGGAAAATTAAGCCGGATACACTCTTGTATGGAAGGAGAACACTTGATGAAATGCATAAATGGAAAAGATTGCACAGAAGGTGACAATATTTTTTGATTGTCCTGTGAAACCCTGTCTATCAAACCATAGGCCAAAGAAGCTTCGGGCCTTTTTTTCAATGCCGTTTTTTGAAGGTGCAGTCGATCCGGATACATGATGTCGTCATCGTCTAAAAATGCGATAAACTCTCCTTGCGCATGCATTATTCCATGATTTCGGGCAAACGCATTCCCCTGCTGTGGTTCATGAACAATCCGGATCCTGTCGGAATTCTTTCTAGCGTATTTTTCCGCAACTTGACGTGTATCATCCGATGCATTGTTGTCTACCAAAATCAGTTCCCAATCCTGTTCTGTCTGATCCAGAACGGACTCGATCGCTTCTCCAAGAAATGCTCCTGCCCGAAAAAACGGGATGATAACCGATATCATCCTTCTCCCCTTATCCCAGAGTTCCCTTGAAGATAACCGCTCAGGGAAGCAGGCGATTTCAAATACTCCATCACCCTTTTCGCCAGCTCTTCTGAGGCACCAGGACCTCCCACTTTTCTTTTTACCTGCGCCAGTTCTTCTTTCATTTTTTCAAGCCGGATCGGACTGGAAAGAATCCCCTGAACCTCCCGCATGATCGACTGAGGAGTTGCCGCATCCTGGATCAGCTCGGGCATGACGGTGTTCTCCGCGATCAGGTTGACCATACCGATAGCCGGAACCTTGACGAGTTTTCGAGCCAGAAAATAGGTGAACGGATTCATGACGTAGACAATGACCATCGGCACCCCGAGTAGGGCCGTCTCCAGAGTTGCCGTTCCCGAAGCCAGAACAACCAGATCGCACGCCTTGACGGTTTCCCGGAATTTTCCCTTGTCCCGTCGAAAGAGAGAAGAATCCTTCGCCCAGGCAAAACATGTCTCTCTTTCGAGAAACAATCGGTCCTCCAGACCTGGCGCCTGCGGAACCAGAACCCGGAGGTCGGGAAAATGGGGACGAAGAAGATCGACCGCCTCAAGCATCCGGGAATAAAGCCTTGTCACCTCCGATTCCCGGCTCCCGGGCAAAAGTCCAAGAACAAAATCCCTCTTGTTTCCGGCATGATCGCTTTGAGAGAAGAACCGTTTCCGAAGGATTTCCGGCGATTCGTCCGGAAACGGTTCATCCAGCAGGGGATGCCCCACAAACGTGACCGGAACCCCCGCCTCTTCGTACAGAGTCTTTTCAAAAGGGAAAATGACAAACATATGGTCGACATCCTGGCGAATCTGGTCGATTCGACCTTTTCGCCAGGCCCATACCTGCGGACTGATGTAGTACAACACCCGCACACCCCGTTTTTTGAGGGCATGGGCCAGACGGAGATTGAAGTCCGGAAAATCGATTAGGACCGCCGTCCGGATCTTTTCTCGATCCACGGTGCGGAGAACCTTCCGGAAAGCGGAGACCACATTTCCGGCTTTCTTGAACACCTCCAGAAGACCGATGACTGAGAGTTTCTCGATCCCCACGATCTCTCTGGCTCCGGCCTTCCGGAGCATTTCCCCTCCGACGGACCAGACGTCGATCGCCGGATCCATCTCTATGAGTGCGGACACCAGATGCGCCCCGTGCTGGTCTCCGGACGTTTCACCGGCGACGATCAGAAGTTTTTTTCTCTCCCCGGCTCTTCGGTCTTCTTCCGGATTCATGATCACATCAGGCCGAAGGAATCTGCTGAAACCGTTTGAGGCTTTCTTCGGCCAGGCGATTGACCTCCAGAGCCACCTCGAGGGCGCGAAGTCCGTCTTCACCAGTCACCTTGACCGGTTTTGAGAACCGGATCGCTTCGACGAAAGAGCGGAGCTCTTTTTTGAGTGGTTCTTCCGCTTCGAAAACCTTTTTTCCCCGGTCGATCTGGGGAAGGGACCCCGGATTGAGCGTCACTTTCGCTTCCGAGAGTTCTCGGGTGTCGAAGTTCAGGGAAAAATAGCGCCCTTCCCGATCAAACACCCGGAATTTCCGGAGCTTTTCCATGGAAACGCGACTTCCGAGAACTTGAGCAAGACATCCGTTTTCAAACTCGATCCAGGCGTTGGCAATGTCGATGTGAGGGGTGATGACCGGTGTTCCCACAACCCGCATGGTCGCGATCGGGGAGTTGACCAGGCTCAGAATGATGTCGATATCATGAATCATCAAGTCGACCACCACCGGAACGTCCGTTCCTCGGAGTCCGAATGGAGACAGTCTCTGGGCTTCGATGTAGGCGGGTTTCGGGCGAGCTTCGAGAATGGCTTCGAGCCCCGGATTGAAGCGTTCGATATGACCGATCTGTAAAAGGACGTTGTGCTTTTTTGCCAGATTCAGGATTTGTTGTCCGTTTTCCAGAGTGTCCGCGATGGGTTTTTCCAGAAAAACGTGAGGAGATCCGACCGAAAAGATCTCCTCGATCACCGGCAAATGAAACAGGGTCGGTGTCACCACCGAAACAGCGTCACACTCCTTCACCAGAGAGGAAATGGACGTATGTCGCCGTACCTTGATGCGGGAGGCCACTTCCTCTGCCCGGCCCGTGTCCACATCAAAAACTCCGGCCATCTCGACATCCGGCAACTCCGACAGGACCCGGGCATGATGCTGTCCCAGATAGCCAACCCCCACGACCCCCACTTTCAGTCCCATGCAACCCCCAGGACGCAGATGCCGTATCGATCTGCCGTCTCCAGAAAATGTCCGGTATCCAGAATCAGGGATTTTCCCGCTTCCAGAGCCAGAACACGTGCTCCGACTTCGGTCATCAGATCCAGTGTCCTCATGCCCACCGACGGCAGATCGAATCGAAGATCCTGTCCGGGCTTGGCCATCTTCACGACAACGATGCCGGAAGAGGTAAAGCCGGCCCCGCGGCGGATCGTCTCATCCGTCCCCTCGATGGCTTCCAGTGCCAGAATCACTTTTTCCTTCACAACCACGCATTGGCCAACGTCAAGTTTCCCCAGGACCTTTCCGGCTTCGAATCCGATACGGACATCTTCTCTTTCGGAATCGGTGGGTTGGTGAACGCCCAAAACTCCTTCCGGAGCCGTCAGTTCCGGAAGAAGCCAGGTGGATGGAACAATCCGGATAGACTCCTGCTCAAACTCATCGGCCAAAGCCCGCAAGACCTGGTCGTCATGATTGACCGCCACCCGGGCCAAAACACGGACCCCTCGCCAGTCCGGACGCAGATCAAACAATCGAGGCTTTTTGATCCCTCCGGCGAAGGCGGCAGCCTTCACGCCGTATTTATGAAAAGTCTTGAAAATAGGATCGATTTGCCCGACACGAATCCAGCGAACCGGAACGCCGAACGATTCAACCGACGGATCGGTCTCTCCCTGATGGGCGACCACAACAACGTCGTAACCTTTTTTTCGGGCCGATTCCAGGAACAGGGCCGGAAAAAGCCCATTCCCGGCAACAAGCCCGATGGGACCCGGAGGGGAAAAAGAAAAAAAAGTCGAATCGGTCTTGTTCCCGGGTTCGATATGTCCGTAGGGAAAAACTTTCTTCTCAGTTTTCACCGGAATGGTTTTCATGGGAACTCGTTTTCGGGGCTGTCAGGACACCTCGCCCGGAATTTTCCACAAACTCCAGCAGGTGATCGATTTCCGGACCGGCAGGGAGCTCTTTTCGCACTTTATCGAGAGATTCTTTTTGCGGAAGAGAGGAACGGAAGAGGATCTGGTAAGCTTTCTTCAGAAGAGTGATCGTATCCGGAGACAGACGTGCGCGCTTCAGACCTTCCATGTTCAGTCCGTAGAGATAGGCCCGATTTCCCGATGCCCAGACGTAAGGTGGAACATCCTTGGGAACTCCGCTCATGCCGCCAACCATGGAGAGGGTTCCGATCCGGACGAACTGGTGGATGCCGGTCAGACCACCGATGATCGCACCGTCCTCGATCATGATGTGTCCGGCAAGATTGGCGGCGTTCGCCATGACGATCCGGGAACCCAGATGGCAATCGTGCGCCACGTGACAATTCGCCATCAGGAGGTTCTGGTCGCCGATGCGGGTGAGCATTCCGCCGCCTTCGGTGCCTCGATGGATCGTGACGGACTCCCGGATGGTGTTTTTGTCTCCAATGACGACCCGGCTCGGCTCTCCCCGGTACTTCAGGTCCTGCGGGGGCAACCCGGCCGAAGAAAAGGGGTAAAAGAGGTTCTCCTTTCCGATCGTCGTATTGCCGTCGATAACCACATGAGACAAAAAACGCGTTCCCGAGCCGACCGAGATCTTGCCCTTCAGAACACAGAACGGCCCTACGTGTACCCCAGGAGCCAGCTCCACCTCGCGTGAGACTTCGGCATATGGATGGATGAAGACCTCTCCTTCTCCGCCCTCCTCCGGCGAACCAAACGCAGAACGGCTCACCCGTTGTCCTCCGGAGAAATGTCCTTTCTCCCTTTTCCGGGAGGTGCCGGACGGATCATGGCCATGATCTCCGCTTCGCAGATCCTTTTTTCTCCAACATGGATTTCGCCTTCCATTTTCCAGGAGCTTCCCCGAACATTCCGGGTGGTCATGGTGATCACCAGGGTATCTCCAGGACCGGCCGGAGAACGAAAGCGCGCCCGGTCGATCCCCATGAAATAGGGAATGCGGTCTGTCTTGTCCTGTCCGGAACAAATCGCCAGGATTCCTCCCACCTGGGCCATGGCTTCGATCAGAAGGACCCCCGGCATAATGGGAAAACCGGGAAAGTGTCCCACAAAAAACGGTTCATTCATCGTCACGTTCTTGATGCCGACGATCCGTTTTCCGGGCTCGACTTCCAGAATTCGGTCAACCAGGAGAAACGGGTAGCGATGCGGAAGAATGTCCAGGATCTCCTGGATATTCAGCCCGGATGAAAGATCATTCATGATCGTCCCTTCGTTCAGAAGCGCCACCGGATATTCCTCCCTTTTTCTCCAGCGTCCGGAGTCGGCCGAGAATCCCCGGAAGATCGCCCAGAATCGTCTGGATCCGAAGCCATAATTTATGGGAAATGGCCGGAGATCCCGAAACGCGAGACTTTTCGGGAATGCTGCGGGCCACCCCCGATTGGGCTCCAACCATCGAATCGTTTCCGATTTCGATGTGGCCCACGACTCCGGACTGACCGGCCAGAATGACGCGATGGCCCAGACGGCTGGAACCGGAAATACCGGCCTGGGCAACAATGACACAATCTTCTCCGATACGAACATTATGGGCGATCTGGACAAGATTGTCGATTTTCGTTCCTGTCCCGATCACCGTTTCGCCGAAAGTCGCCCGGTCTATCGTCGTATTGGCCCCGATTTCCACATCGTCACCGATTGTCACCCGTCCGATTTGAGGGATCTTGTGACGGTGTCCCTGATGGTCCGCCGCATATCCGAACCCGTCCGACCCGATAACCGCATTGGGCTGGATAATAACCCGGTTTCCGATATGGCAGTCTTCCCGGATGACAACCCCCGGATACAGGGTGCAACCCGTTCCGATCACCACGCGACGACCGATGAAGACACCGGGACCGATCACTGTACCGGCACCGATCCGGCATCCCTCCTCGATCACGGCGGACGCTCCCACTTCCACCGGCGGTTCAAGATGAACATCCGACGCAACATAGGCCTGGGGGTGAACACCGTCCCGGGGAGACGGAAGAGGGTAAAAAATCTGCATGATCCTGGCGAGGGCAAGATAGGGATCCGCAACGACAATCTGTGGAACGGGCAATCCCGGAACGGGATCGGAGAGAAGAATGGCTCCGGCCTGAAGCTTCGTCAATTCGCCACGGTACTTCGGATTTGCCAGGAATGTCAGATCCTGCGGCCCGGCTTCCTGCATCGACCGGACCGCACGAATCTGTTTGTTAAAAGCGGATTCCGGACCTGTGAGATTTCCTCCGACAAGGGAAGCGATCTCGGAAAGAATCATTGCCCGTTTCCGACCGGATTGTTCTTGTTAATGTACTGAATAACCGATTCCGTCAAGTCCGCCTTCGGATTCATGTAAAGGATCCGGGACGAAGAAAAGGCGGGAGGTTGGGGCCCCATCGGAATCCGGATGGGATGCTGGGCCAGAACGACCTGAAACCCATATTTTTTTCCGACCGAAACCGTTGCGTGGGACAAGGCATCCAGAAATTTCCGGATCTCGACAGCATTCTCCGAAGCCACTTCCGTCTGAATTTTCTGAAGTTTCTTCCGGTAGTCCTGGACTTTTTGCTGGAAGGAAAGTTCCTTGGCCTTCAGTGCGTCCTTGCTGATCACGCCGACCTGTTGTTCGATCCGTTTTTGTTCGGCCTGGAGTTCCTGGCGTTCGGACTGGATACCTTCCGCTTTTTTCTTCTGGAACTCCTTCAGATGGGACTGGATTGATTTCCCCAGATCTGTCTGACGAAATGCCTTCAGAACATCAACGACTCCGACAACATCCGCGGCTTGTGCAGCGTTGATGACTCCCGAAAACAGGATACCCAACGAAACGATGACGGCGAGGACCAGAGTTTTTTCGCATTTCCGTTCGAAGATCATAAAATACCCTTTCCTGTCAGATGGCGGATGAAATAACCGGACCTAAACGACAAAAGACCTTTTGGTCGGCCTTCTGATTACCCTCCGTAGAGGGAGCCCATCTCGAAGTTGACGACGGGACCCGGGTAGTTCCCCGGAAAAGCCTGCATCTGGGCATTGTTGACGAGCGGCCATCCCAGATCCAGTGTCAAAGGCCCCATCGGCGAATTCCACATGATGCCGAAACCGGTTGCGGGCCAGGCAAATCCGCTCAGAGTGATGGGCTGCCCCGGAAGGTACTCTCCCGAATCGTCGAAGAAAAGGTCTCCGTAGAAACCGAACTTCGGAAAAATCGGCCATGTGTAATCCATGTTGAAGATCAGTTCCTTGTTCCCTCCAACCAGGTAACCGAATGGCATCGGACCGGCAAACCCGAAGTTGTATCCCCGGTTGGAGTAAATTCCGCCGACATAAAAACGGTCCCAGACGGGAATGAACCCATCCGGACCAAGCGGTTCTTCGTCCCCGATGGCCACATGGAAAGACAACGTCGTCCGCTGGGTCACCGGCAGGTAGAGGGTCCCGTTCCCGGTGGCCGAGTAGAAGGACGTATCCCCGCCGAACGTTCCCCCGTAGACACCGAGATTGCCCCACAGGTGATAGCCAGAATGGGGATTCATATAGTTGTCCCGGCGATCATAGGAAATACCGATCGATGGTCCCGTCTGTGTCCAGTACCCGACCTGCTGGATGAACGGAGCCAGAATAGGCGCCTGCTGAACCTGTTGCACCGTCGGCGCCACAAGGAAGATCTGTTCGGATTCCATGAGCCAGGACAAGCTTGTCGAAAAATAATACCCGAAACGGCGGGTCAGGGTCACGGATCCCCCGATTGCGCTGTTCCAGTAAGTAAAATAGTCCATAAACGTGTCGAAAAAGGAAAGGGAGGCCGCTGTCGGGGTGTCCATGAACCACGGATCGGTGACCGTCAGAGAGTACATCGTGATAAATCCCCCCAGTTCACCGGAAAGGGAAACCGAGTCACCTGTACCGAAGATATTATTCTGGGCGATCGTTGCCATCCCCATGACACCGAACAGGGTACTGTAACCGCCGCCGAGGGAAAAGGTCCCAGTGGGCTTTTCCTTCACTTTCAGGTTCAGGTCCACAAGGTTTTTCCCAACCTGCTGCGGGACGATCTGCACGTTTGAGAAGAAACCCAGATTCTGCAGGTTCCGGTAACTGTCCTGGAGAGCACTCGTATCCATGATGTCCGATTCCTGGACTCCCAGAACTCGGCGAATCACTTTGTCACGCGTGAGTTCGTTTCCGGAGATATTGATCCGGCGAATATGGACGAGGCCTCCCTCCGTGACGGAATACGTGAGGGCAACGGTTTTTTTGTCGAGATCCGGAATGACCTGCGGAGTGACAATGGCAAAAGCATATCCTTTATGCCCATAGAGTTTCGTCAACGTCGTGATGTCTTTCTGGAGAAGCGCCCGGGAAAAAATCTTCGGAGGCTTCATATGGATTTTCTTCATCAGCCGCTTGCGCGAAAAAAGCTTGTTCCCGGTTACATTGACAGTCCCGATCCGGAACTGTTCTCCTTCCTGGATGGGGAACGTGACCCGCATCGACTTTTTATGATTGAAAAAGGAAATCTTGGGCTGACCAATCCCGACATTGATGTATCCGTGGTTCAGATAGAAGTTCCGAAGACGCTCGATGTCCTTGGCCACCTCTGTTTTCTTGTAGATCCCCGCGTCCGTCCACCAGCTCGTGAGCCAGAAATAAGGCTTGGTCTTGATCTGTTTCTGCAGGACACTTGCGGGAAACTTCCGGTTTCCGGAAAAATCGACTTCCCGAATTCGGGTCTGTCCCCCTTCCCGAATCAGAAAAATCAGCTCGACTTTTTTTCGGCCGAGACGTTTCAGGAGAGGAATGACCTGGGAATTGTAATACCCGGCCTTTCGGTATACGGCCTTGATTCGTTCGACATTTTCATGAACCTGATTGCCGTCGTAAAACGATGCCGGAAGAAGGGTCAGTTTTTTACGAAGATCCGAGGAAGACTTTGCCGCATTTCCGATAAAAGATATTTTTTCGATTGTCGGTCGCTCGGTCAAGTCATAAATCAGCTTGATCCCGCCCTCGTATCCCTCCGCATACACCCGGATCTGGGAGAAGTATCCGGTGACGTAAAGATTTTTCAGGTCGGCCCGGATGGAGGAATCCGCATAGATGTCCCCCACTTTGGTGTGAATCTTGTCCCGAATGGTGCTGATATCGATCCTGCGGTTTCCCTTGATCTCGATTTTTTTGACAATAATGGCATTGCTATCCGGAGCGGACCAGCTGTATGACGGAAAAAGAAAAAGACCAGTCACACTGATGAGAAGAGTCGTAAGAAAAAAGGCAACAAAGTTTCGGTTGTTCAATGGCCTTCCAGATATCAGTGTTTTTCAGTCTATAAGTTTACGGACTGCCCGGATTTGAGCTTGCCGGGCCGAAAGGCCCCTCTTTATGGATTCAGGAAAAAATCTTTTGAACTATAGCATGAAAGTTCCGGGTTCCCAACCTTCACTCAGCGGAAGAATCAAAATGCCCCCGCTCTTCTTGGAATTCGAAGAGAATTGGGATAATCTCCAGCCCCTATCCTAAGGATAAGAGCCAATCCTTGACAGGAAGACTGTTTCTCTTTATAGTGACAGCCCGAGCCGAGGTAGCTCAGTCGGTAGAGCAGAGGCCTGAAAAGCCTCGTGTCGGCAGTTCGATTCTGCCCCTCGGCACCAATACCAGCGCCAATCCGGAAGAATCCAAGAAACCGAAAACAATCGAATGTATCCCTCTCTTGTCACCCCAGGCTGAACTTCCAAAAACAAAAATGGGCAAAAAGCGAGAGATCCAGGAATTCTGTCATTTTTGACCCTGCCGGTTTTGACTACGCGCAAAGATTCGAGCAGACCCTCAAGGAATTTCAGAACTTTCTCATGGAAAGGCATGATCGATGTCAGCAGGAGAAAGCGCACCGACCTATCATCATGGTTCTCCTGCACCACATTATTGGCGAGAGTTCCCAAGTTTTCGAGCAGTCCTCCGAAGACACGGCCGAAGAGACAATGTCCTCCCACTCCTTTTCGTCCCCGTCCCGGTCTTCCTCCGCGAACATTCTGAAAGCGGCAGCCGCCAGTGTGTCCCTCCGATAATTCCTAAGGAGGATTGATACCATTCCTCCCGACACCCTGCACTCCAGTGATAATCTTGAAGTCCTGCAGAATCCAGGGTCCCTTGTGTTCCAGGCCGTTCCGGAAATGACCGTCCCTTCGGAATTGGTGGCGATGTTCACAAGACCGAAATCGACTCCCGGGACTTTTCCCGGACATTCCGGTTCCTGTTCCGGAATGTCGCAGACGACATTGAGGAAGCATTTTTGCTGTGTTTATGAAAAACAAGATTGACTTCCCCTCTCGCAGTGAACGACGATGTCTCCGGCGCCAAACAGGAAGAACGGTTGCGCCGGATTGTCTGTACCCCGACACCAAGTTCTGGGGCATGAAAGCGTCACGGCCATTTCCCAAGAGACCGGGGTGTCTCGCCGCACCATTCATGCCGGACTGAAAGGGCTGATGGAACGTCCTCCATTCGGGGTGCCTTCTAACCGGAAGGTCCGGCGTCCGGAAGACGGACGAAAGACAGTCACCGACCCGGATCCCGCGCTCATGAGCGATCTCGAATCGCTGGTCGAGCATTTGACGCGGAAAGATCCCGAGTCGTTCCGCGATGGACCAGCAAAAGCCTTCGACGACTGGCCGATGAGTTGAACGATGGGACATGCCGTAAGCCATGCTTCTATCGGAACGCTTCCTGGAGAACCAGGGCGGGATCATACAGCCTTCAGCCCAACGTCAAAACGCTGGAAGAAGGAGATCACCCGGACCGGTCCAGCTCGGGTACATCAATGCCCAGGGCGAGGAGCATCCGAAGCGGGGAAAGCTGGTCTGGTCATTGCGGTGGATAGAAAGAAAAAAAGAACGCGTTGGTGTCATGGGAAAAAAGGTTTTAAGGTGCCAAATTGGAACCTTAAACTCTAGGGAAAGGGGTGCCCGGACAGAAAAGCAGAAACCACTCATGAGGACAGCTTCTCAGCTCCTTCTGCGTACGGGAGACGAGAGGATCAGTGTGCGGCCACCTTCGCTTCCAGGGCAGCCAATCGTTCCCGGATCTCAAGGGCTGTCGTCAGCTTGTCCTCCAAGTGATCCATCCTGGCATCGAAGCGGGAAAGCCCATTGTCAATCTTGTCGTCAAGGCGGGAAAGCCCATTGTCAATCTTGTCGTCAAGGCGCTTGATTTCCGATTGCAGGGACTTGATATCGGCCTTCACCCCCGCCAGTTCGATTTCGAGCCGACTGATTCCAGGGGCAACGGTTTCTTGTAGGATTTTCTGAACCGCTTCAATAGATCCTGCCATGAGTTCTCCTTTTCACTCATGTTACAAGAAGGACGGTCTTACTTCAATCACTCCGCCAAAACTCGACTTCAGGTGGGTATCATGTTTAGCATTGCAACACTTGTGTCCGATGATGACCGCTATCTGTGAAGGAAGCCTGGCACTTCTTGAGAAACCGGCTTGTGGCTTCGTGCCGGAGATCGTGAAAGGTCGGATCGGACAGGAAAGAGGAGCCGGCTTCTGTCGCCACCCTTCGCATTCCGTCTCGAAAGCTTGAACCAGAGCGACAGCCTTAAGAAACGCATGAGAACTCGTGGAATGGCCCTGATCAATTCAGAAAGATTTCAGGCATGCATCATTTTCCTCAAGGTTCTGGAATGGGATGGGGAAGTTCACGGACTGGATCCATGCCCAAAGGAACTCCGCAGCGACCCTTTCCTGCGTCAGGATGGGTTGACCTGTCCGTCATATATATTTGGGAATCCAGGAAATTTCACGATATTTGAAGGATTCTTATTCATTCTGAAAGGGAACCGCAAAAGTCGGGTTTATCGGGGAGAAAATGAAAAAAGGGGAGGAAACCCTCCCCTTTTCACTCTTGATCAATGAACTTGATCAGAACTTGATCAATAAGCTTTGCTGTATCCGGCTTCGTCGCCATAGTTCCAGAGCTTCTGGACAGCGGACCACACATGTTTCTTGCCCAGTTCACCCACGAACACGTCGACATCCTTGTCCGTCACCGGACGAGTCGCCGTAAAGCGGCAGCGATACCAGTTGACCAGCATCAGGTCGGGACTCACATAACCCGGCCATACTTTCGTCCCACGGTTGGAAATGAATTCGATCTTGAAGGGACCATACTCGTCGAATTTCGGGATCCCGTCTTCCGTAATTACATAGACATCCACGCCAACCAGTGTGATCGGCTGCTGGGGACGCTTCGCACGCCCTGAAGTTGCAGTCATCGTAGACATGAGGAAATCTCCTTCCGATACCGTCAATCGGTCTCTATTTGATTAAAGCGTGTCCATTGCGCGAATGATGGCCTGGGCATATTCGTCCGTCGAAGCCGATCCACCCGCATCGTAGGTCAGATGCTTGCCTTCGGCCAGAACCTTGTCGACGCCCTTTTCGATTCGTTCGGCGGCCTTGTGCTCACCCAGCCACTTCAGCATCATGACACCGGACAGAAGGACCGCAGACGGATTCACTTTCTTCATGCCGGCATATTTCGGAGCCGATCCGTGCACCGCTTCGAAGATGGCGCAGTTGTCACCGATATTGGCGCCGGGGGCAAATCCGAGACCTCCGACCAGACCCGCACACAGATCCGAAAGGATGTCCCCGTAAAGGTTCGGAAGCACCAGACAGTCAAACTGGCCGGGATTGCGGACAAGCTGCATGGAACAGTTGTCGACGATGATGTCACCGGATTCGATCTCGGGATACTTCTTCGCCACTTCCCGGAAGGCTTCCAGGAAAAGACCATCGGTCATCTTCATGATATTGGCCTTGTGAACGCACTGAATTTTCTTCCGGCCGTTGGCCTTTGCCCATTTGAAGGCAAACTCGGCGATACGGACCGATCCGGGCCAGGTGATGACCTTCAGACACTGTGCAACTTCGTTCGAAACCATGTGTTCGATGGCCGCATAGGAATCTTCCGTGTTTTCCCGGAAGCTCAGGATATCGATCTTGTCCCAGGGTCTCTTCAAAACGGGGATCAGTTTGGCCGGGCGGACGTTGGCATAAAGATCGAACATTTTCCGGAGGGTCACGTTGGCGCTCTTGTGTCCGGTGCCGATCGGGGTGGTCGTGGGTCCCTTGATCGCAATCTTGTTCTTCGCAATGGACTTGATGGTTTTTTCGGGCAGGAGCGTTCCGTGCTCTTTCAGACAATCGAGGCCGATGTCTTCATACTCCCAGGTAATGTCCACGCCGCTGTGGTCAATAACCGCCCTGACAGCTTCGCAAATCTCAGGCCCGGTTCCTTCCCCGGGAAGCATCGTAATAACATGTTTAGCCATGAATAAACTCCCTCCATTCTCATGTGCTGTTGATCCCCCACTTCATCATTGAAATGGGGCAACGTAAAATACCAATTCTTAGGCTACCGAATCAACAACCGCCTACAAGAGGCCGGACACGATCCCTTTCCGGGCCCCGGAACCCGTCCCGCCGGACATCTGCGCATCGTCCGCCTTCGCGAAGAGTACGAAAACCGCCTGAACGTCGCTGAACCAGAAATCAGTCTGGAACCGGTCAACCCTCAATCTTTCGAATCCTAACATTTTTTCCGCATTTTTTCATCCGGACACGCGAGGGGGATCGGTTCCTCCCCTCCTCCCGGGTTTGCTCCATCACGACCGGAGATGCGACGCTTCGTCGGCAATGCGCAAAAGAGCGTTCATGATCGCCACTGCCACCGTCGATCCGCCCTTCGGACCATGTGTCGCGATCCACGGTACCGCATCCTGAAGGGAAAGCAGCTCCTTCGATTCCGACGCCCCCACGAATCCCACCGGAACACCGACAACGAGGGCCGGCCGGACTCCCTCCTTTCGAATCAGGCGCAGGATTTCAAAGAGGGCCGTCGGCGCGTTTCCGACCACAACGATGCTTCCGGAAAGGAACGGGACCGCCTTGCGCATGGCGATGGTCGACCGGGTAACCCCTTCTGCCTTGGCTCGTGACGCTACGTCCTCGTCCCCGACAAAACAGCGGACGTCTGTCTTGAATTTGCTCGTCAGAGGTTTCGAAATGCCGCTTTCGACCATCTGGACATCGACGACGATGTTCGCACCTTCCCGGATCGCGCGAACAGCCGTGTCGATGGCTTCGACATGGTGGTCCATCCGGTCCGCCACCTCAAAATCCGCTGCCGCATGAACAGCCCGACGGACCACTTTGTGCCAGTCCTCCTCGAACCCGTAACCCGAAAGAACCTCGTCGATGATGCGAAAACTTTCTTCTTCAATTTTGTCCGGCTGGGGAACCGGCGGTTCGTTCGGCGGCACTTCCGGATCGAATTGCTGTCGAACGGACGAGGACAATGCCCGAATGAACGACGGTGTTTCCAAAAGTCCGAAGACCGGACGCACATCGGCTTCCGGCAAAACGGCGTCCCGGTACCACTGGTCAAACTGCTCCAGAATCCCGGCCGGATTCTCTTCAAAGGTCACGACCGCAAGATGGCGGGAATCGGCAAGAAGACTGTTCAGCTTGCGGTCGAACGCCTCCCGGCCTTCCGGAAATGCAAAGACCGCCACGTTCCGGAATCCGCCTCTCTTTTCCAGCTGAACCTTTACCCCCTCAAGGTGAAGGTGATTTCTTTCCGAAACAATCAGGACACTGGGCGTCATGGGATCTCCCTCCGGGAATTGGCACTCCGGTCATAAAAATTTATCCTATAGCGCCGTAAAACTTCGGCCTCCAGGCCGGAGATATAAGGCGCATTCCCTTTCGGTTAAAAATCCAAGTCTAAAGACTCCCGCTCGAGCAGATGAAAAGTCTCAGGAGCGTTCCGCTCATTGACAACGGAAGATATCGGGTTGGAATGGGAAGTCCCTTCCGTAAAATCCTTAACGCAAAAAATGAGAAACCAGAAAAATCCTTTTGAGATTCGGGCTGGAATCTCTCCGTAAGCCGGTAGAAGCCTCCGGCTTGAGCCGTGAGGAGCAGTCATGTCAGTTCGGTCAAAAGATCAGGACAACGACATTCTCCGCAGGCGAAAATGCCCTCCTTGCATTCGACGGACAAACTCGTCGAGAAATGGGGGACTGGACGGAAAATAAAGATGGAGATAAGAACCCATGGCCTGTCCCGAACGAAAGCCTTCCGGTCGCCCGTCGACCAGAAATGCCGGTGACAGCGGAACAGTCGAAGATTCGGGAACGAGTTCGCTGTAATGAAAAAAATGGCCCCGGATGGGAGACGGGTCCGAAAACCATCCTTCTTCCAGAACCGGCACGGCCGATGCATAGCCCAGGCGGCGAAGACGACCGGTCATCCGGAAACGATAAGGAAAAAGACCGGCCCAGCGAAGCTCCGGTCTCTCCAGAGGACCTTCGGTCAGATACAGCATACCTCCGCATTCCGCATAAACGAACCTGCCGTCGGCATGAAATCGGCGAACGCTCTCCAGAAACGAAATGTTTTCCGAGAGTTTCTCCGGAAAGCGTTCGGGATACCCGCCACCCAGATAAATCCCGTCCAGGTCTTCGGGCAATCCGGCATCCTCCAGGGGAGAAAAGGGAACGATCTCGATTCCTTTCTTCTCCAATTCGGACCAGTTTTCCGGATAATAGAAACGAAAGGCGGCGTCCCATGCGACCCCGAGCCTCAGGAACGATCGCCCCGCAATGTTTTGCCGTTGCTGGGTCCCCGGAACGAGAATGTCGCACGGGCCGGAAAGCTCGTTCGAACGGACCTTGTCGAAAAAAGAAGAAATCTTTTCCCAGTCCCATCCGGACGAGGCGCGTTCCATCTGACCGGACAGGCGTGCAAGCTGTCCGGATTGTTCAAGTTCACGGACATCGACCAGTCCAAGATGACGCTCGGGCAGTCTGAACGCCTCCTGCCGGGCCAATGTTCCAACAAGAGGAGGAAGCCCCTCCTCCTCCAGCGCTGCGGCAAGGATTTCCCCATGTCTCGGGCTTCCGGTCTGGGCAGCGATGACGCCCAGGATCCGGGCATCCGGACGATGATCCTGGACGCCCCGAACAACCGAAGCGACCGTTTCCGCCATCCCTTTGGAAAAAACGACCAGGAGAACCGGAAGGTCCAGCGTCCTGGCGACATCGTAGGTCGATGTCTTTCTCGCCAGTCCGTCATAAAATCCCATGACTCCTTCGGCAACCCCGCCCGACAGTCCTTCGGTCATGCGGTCGTAAAGAACCCGGATTTTCTCCGGCGCCAGGAAAAAGGGGTCGAGATTGACGCTTGTCCGGCCCGAAATCCATTCATGAAAACGGGGATCGATAAAATCCGGGCCGCATTTGAAAGGACGAACCGCATATCCCCGTTTTTCGAGGCCCTGAAGGAGGGCCATGGTCACCAGTGTTTTTCCCGAACCGGAATGGAGGCCGGCAACGACCATCCCGGCGCGATCAGACATTTTCCGGATTCTCCGGCCAGGAAGGCGGGGCATTCAGAAGATGGACAACAGCAGGGCCCGAACGAAAGAAGTCGATGATGTTCAGACAGGCATAATCCTGGGAAATCCGGAAATAATGCTCCAGGGAAAGGCCCAGCGCCTTCAGAATAAGAATCCGGTTCACCCCGCTGTGGCCGATCATCAGGAAGTTTGTCCCCATGGATTCTTCGACGATCGCAGAAAGCGTTCCCAAAACCCTTTCCCGGAACATTCGGAGACTCTCTCCCATTGGTGGCGCGAAGTCCGGATCGATTTCCAGCCATCTCCGATAGCCTTCCGGGTTTCGGACCTCGATCTCTTCTCGCGTCCTCCCTTCCCATTCTCCAAATGACCGTTCGCAAAAACCCGAAACGGCCCGGGCAGGAAGTTCCCCCCCATCCGAAAGAATCTTGACCCCATCGATCGTACGGGAAAGCGTGCTCGAATAAAAACCGTCCAGCCGGCTCCCGGAAAAGAGCCTCTTCCAGGCCGCCATCTGCTCCTGCCCTGCCGAAGAGAGGGAAACATCCGTCGCCCCGTTGATCACATGGCGTTCGGAGTTTTCGAGATGGCCATGCCTCAAGAGAAAAAGCCGGAAGCGGTCCGGATGAGGAGAATCTGTCAGATATTTCACGTCCCCTCCTGGTGGATCGATCTCCGTCGATACCGGAATTCGAAGACGTCGAAACGTCTTCGATGGAATGCTCGGCATTATAGCAAACATCCGGTGAATTGCCATGATCGACAGTGCGCTCCTCATTGCCTTGCGGCCCCGTTGTTGCTAGGATGGCAGAAAAGTTCCCGTTTCCCCTGAAACATCTAAAGGAGTGTGGACGATGCAAAAACGCCGTCTCGGCAGAAGCGGCCTTTCCGTTTCCTCAATCGGCCTCGGTCTGATGGGTATGTCCGATTTCTACGGTACGAACGATCGGCAGGAGTCTCTCCGGACGATTCACCTGGCGATCGAAAAAGGGATGACGTTTTTCGACACCGCCGACATGTACGGCATGGGCGAAAATGAAAAACTCCTCGGAGAGGCGATTTCGGATCATCGTCGGGATGACCTCTTCATCGCGACGAAGTGCGGGTTTCTCCGCGATCCGGCAACCGGCCGCATCTCCGGTATCAACGGAAAACCCGATTACATCAAGAAAAGTTGCGAAGAAAGCCTTCGCAGACTGGGCATCGAAACGATCGACCTTTATTATCTCCATCGGATCGACCCCGATACGCCGGTTGAGGAATCTGCCGGCGCCATGGCCGAACTCGTAAGAGAGGGCAAAATTCGCGCCTATGGGCTGAGCGAAGCTTCGCCGGACGATATCCGGAAAGCCTACAAGGTCTACCCCCTGGCCGCGCTCCAGAGCGAATACTCCCTGTTCACCCGGGACGTGGAAATCGAAGTCCTCGGGACAACCCGGGAACTGGGAATCGGCTTTGTGGCCTATAGCCCTTTCAGTCGGGGCCTCCTGACCGGAAAATTTTCCCTCGATACCCTGTCGGAAGAGGATTCCCGGCGCCAGAGTCCGCGCTTCCAGAAAGAGAACTTCCGCCACAACCAGGCGAATGTCCAAATCCTCGAAACGATTGCGTCCCGGAACAACGTGACGCCACTTCAGCTCGCACTGGCCTGGCTTCTGGCCCAGGGGCCGGACATCGTTCCGATACCCGGAACATCCAAGCGAAACCACCTGAACGAAATCCTCGGGACTCTGGATCATCCCGTTCCCTTCCTGGAGTTCGTCCATCTCGACGAGGCGTTTCCGCGCGGCGTCGCCCGGGGAGACCGCTACGCACCGGAGAGTATGAAACGGGTATACGTTCCGCCCGCCCTTTCCGCAAAAGACTGACTGACCCGGCCCATCAAGTCCGCCAAACTCTCCGGGTTGACTCTCCCGGCAAAGGGATTCCCGAAACACGCTCTTCCCGGCTTCCATGCCGGGAAGAGCCTTGCTCCGGCTGCTCCTTTCCCGCGCTCTCTCCTTTCGTATCTCCGAAACATTGTCCGTTCTTATGCTCCGCTGTTTGTGCTTTCGCTGCGTCTTGACGACCTGTCAGGGGCCCCTTATACTTATATTGGTTACTAAATTACAAACAAATAAATCATTCAATAAGGAGGGCGCCATGTCCCGTTATCTGGTCGTCGGAAGTCGGGATATCACGGAATATGCGGGCGGAGAATCCCTGTTCGATCTGGCGGAATCTCTGGGAAAAAACCGGGGAGATGTCCTGCTGTTCCTCGTCGAGAACGGTGTCTTGTCCGCACGCGAAAACAGCCGGACCGCCCGCAGGATTCCGGACTTGCAGTCCGCCGGTGTCCGGATACTGGCGGATGACGTGTCCTGTCGCTCACGGGGGATCGATCATTTGCCGGAGGGAATCCGTCTCTCCGGAATGGACGAACTCGCAGATGCCATCGCTTTGGGGTTCGACAATATCTACTGGTATTAAGCGCGGAGGTGACCATGCTGACCGAAGAAACCGAAGACCGCTCCTCCCGGAAGGTTCGAAAAGTGACCATGATTCTGTCGACCGGATCGTACATGCGTGAGGCCCCGACAACGGTTCTTCGGCTCACGGAAAAACTTCTGGAACGAGGAATCGAAGTCAACGTATGGGCCTTCGAAGAGGCTGTGACACTCACGAACCGTGATCAGATCGAACATTCGGAGCCCCCTTCTCTCCGGAAAGTCATCGGGGACAAGCATGCGTATGTCGGAAAATTTATCGACCAGTTGTTGAGAGCGGGATTGCATACCAGCAAGCTGGACTGGGTGACCTGCATTCTGTGCGCCCAGGAACGGGGCGTCGAAAAACATCAAATGAACGGGGTGATTGTCGGCACCTTGGGAGATTTATGGAAATTTGTCGGAAACGCGGACCAGGTTATCGCCATTCCCGCGTACCGTTGATCCGGCACTCCAGCACGTCCCGGCTCCGGACCACGGAAAATGAGGAGGAATCGTCATGGCCAACCACGTGCTTGTCATCTTTGAAAAGCCGATTTACCTGAGTTTCGAACCCGTCGATCCCCACCTGTTCGCTACGGCGCTGGGAACCGCCGACACTCCTCTGGAAATCAGCGTCCTGCTGAAAGACTCCGGCGTCAACTACGCGGTTTCAAAACAGCAAGTGTCCCTGAAAATTCTGGGGCAGGAGGTCCAGGAGGCCGACACCACTCCCGCCCGTCTTCTTGCATTCATGATGGAGCACGGAGCCCGTGTCCGGGTCGTCGAAGAACATCTGACAGCAAGGGGTCTTGATCCCGGGGATCTGATCGATGGCGTCGAACGGATCTCCGAAGGAAAGATCGCACGCCTGGTGGAGGAACACGACAGTGTCATTGTCTGGTGAAACGATCGAGCGCACACTCGACGTGACAGCCCTTTTCAATCCGGTCGACTGCCAGAGCCTGGGAGTGATCCGGACCACTCTTGCCGCCATGGAAGCCGGCGAAGTTCTTGCCATCACTTCGAATCGTTTCCAGAAACGGGAAATCGAATCCTGGTCCCGGAAGTTCAGACATCGGATCCTGTCGATGGAAGACACAGACGGCCGGGTCCTGCTGCGCCTCGAAAAAGCGGGTTCACGATGAAAATGGCCATCATCGCCACCCGCGGATCCCATACGGCCCTGGTCAACCTGTTCACGACCATCATGGCCGGGGCCGTTTCGGACATGTCTGTCCGGGTTCTCTTCCGGGACGAAGCCCTTTTTCGGCTGGACCGGAGAAGATCGAAAGAGATCGTTTTGTCCGATCTGTTCGGGAAGGAAAAGGACCCTATCCGGGAGAGACTGGACAACATGAATCTTCTGGACCTCCCCGGCCTTTTGAAAAACGCGAAATCCCAGGGAGACGTCTGCCTCTTTGCCTGTTCGTCTTCCATGGCCATCTTCGGCATGGAAGAGACGGATCTGGTGGACGGAATCGACGAAGTCCGCGGAATGACTTCTTTTCTTCTGGACGAGGTATTGGAAGCCCAGACTGTCTTGAGTTTTTAGAAATTCCTTCGGAGAAGTCCCGGATTGGATGGCCCCCTGCCCGGAAAGCCGGTCATCAGACGGTCAGGGAAGCGTGCAGCGGATGGGAACGGAGAATCCCCAGGAAGATCAGTGAAGACATTTCGAGAAGCTCGACGGAAAACCCGATGAAATCTCCGGAAAAAGCATCCTGCCGGAGCAGGATCCATCGTGCCGGAATCAGGAGGAGCGGCAGTCCCGCCAAAAGGACCAGTGTTCCGGGGATGCCCAGAAGAAAAACAAGGGTGGTCCCCGTCGCCAGCGTCGGGAAAACGAAACATTTTTTCCCGATTCCGGAGATGAATCCTCCGCCAAGTCCATCTGACAAAGGAATCTCCGGGGCCATCCTGCGCACCAGAAAGAGAAAGAGCGGCAGGATTCCCCGTCCCCAGAGAGCGACCGCCACGAAATCCATCGGCTCGAAGGCGTAGCCGGCCACTGCAAAAACCTTGACCAGAAATCCGGACAGAAGCGCCAATCCTCCAAAGGTTCCCAGGTGGGGATCCTTCCGGATCCTTTTTTTCTCCGGTCCCGTCACACCCGACAGTGCCGTCTCGATGCTGTCCGCCCAGCCGTCCCAATGGATGCCGCCCGTCACGAACGTCCAGACCAGGACAACGACGAGCGCCCCCAAAAAAACCGGGAAGGACGCGGTCACACGGTCGGCGACAGCGGGGGAAAGACCAACCAGCACCCCGACCAGCGGGAACCAGGCGACGCAAATCTTCGGTCCGGCCTCTTCAGAAACGTCGGTGAACGGGACGGGATAACGGGTCAGGAAAGAAAGAGTCCTCCGAAAACAGGGAAGGATCTCTTTCAATGCGGACCCGAAACCTGGGCGCTTTCGAAGGTGGCCATTTCCTGGTACAGACGGACCGCCGTCATGACAAGATGGGCGGCGAGGGCGCCCCCGGTCCCCTCGCCCAGACGGAGGTCGAGGTTCAAGAGAGGAGAAAGTCCGATCTCGTCCAGAATGGGACGATGTCCCGGCTCCTGGCTTTGATGTCCTGCGAGGAGGTAGGCCGACATGCCCTTCTCGAGTCGACAGGCCACAAGCGCCGCGGAAGAAGTAATCAGTCCGTCGAGGACGACGGGAGTCCGCCGCTCTGCTGCACCGATCATGAAACCCGTCATTGCGGCGATTTCCAGACCACCAACGGCCCAGAGCCAGTCGAGAGGGGTCAGGAGCAGTGCACGGTATTTCAGGAGCGCCTCTTCCACGACACGGACCTTGTTTCGGAAAACGCTGTCGTCGACTCCGGTCCCTCTCCCGGTGACCACCTCCCCCGGCAGGGACAAAAGGGCGGCCACCAGGGCCGATGCGGCGGTGGTATTCCCGATCCCCATCTCGCCGGCCACCAGGATCCGGTACCCGTCGTCCACCAGCCGGTGTGCCATTTCTCGCCCCGCTTCCATGGCTTTCAGTCCTTCTTCCGGGGTCATCGCCGGTTCTTCCAGAAAGTTCCGGGTGCCGGATGCCACTTTCCGGTGGATGACACCGGAAAGGCCGGAAAGGTCCCCGTCGACCCCCACGTCCACAACCGACAGCCCCATGCCGAACTGTCGCGTGAGGACACAGATCGCCGCTCCTCCCTCGGCGAAATTTTTCACCATTTCCCGGGTCACCGAGGAGGGATAGGCCGAGACCCCTGCCCGTGTAACTCCATGATCGCCGGCAAACACGCAGACGGCTGTCCGGGGCTCCGGCAAACGGGATGTTCCGTGAACAAGACCGAACCAGACCGCCAGGGATTCCATCTGTCCGAGGGAGCCTGCGGGTTTTGTCAGATGATCCCAGTGCGTTTTCATCTCCCGAAGCAACACGTCCATGGAATGGCAGGCCGAGCGCTCGCGCTTCACCTCTTGCAACCATTTTTCAATAGTCAGACGAGCTGGCGGATGGGACACGTCGATAGGCTCCTTCCCTGGATGTGGAAGTTTCAGGATTTGACGGTCAAAGGGTATCCCGCCACCATCAGATAGACAGACCGGGCTTTCTTGGCCAGTTTCTGGTTCATCTCGCCCAGGACGTCGGCAAAACTCCGACCGGAAACGGTCATCGGGATCCCCCCGGATCCGGCTTCGTCCGTCACGACAACGGTCAATCCGTTCCGGTCGGACAGCCAAGCGCACAAAGGGTCGGCATCCTCCAGCACTCTGGCGGAGGAGACCTTTTCCCGGAACATGAAGAACTGCCCCAATAACAGGCCCATTCCATCCAGAAGAAATGTCGCTCCGGAAGGAACACACCCGAGTCTCCGCAACAGAGCGTCCGGTGGTTCGGGAGCGTCCGGAAGACCCATCACCTCCCATCGTGCATCCCGTTCCCGGCGGTGGCGTTCGATCCTTCCGATCATCTCCGGATCGGACGGATAGGCCGTGGGCAGGTACACCCAGGGAAAGGCGCCTTCCGACAAGGCCAGTTGTTCGGCAAATCGGGACTTTCCGGAACGGATTCCGCCGATGACAAGGATCAGGGACACGCTATCCTTCCTTGCGACGGAGACGTCCCAGAAGCTCCTCTCCCTTGCGGGAATCGACCGACCAGTCGGTCAGGCCGAGCGAAAGAAGATCGAAGCGCTTTTTGAACAGTGTCCGGACCTCCTCTTCCGTCGTAGTCCAGGGGGGTCCCCCTTCCCGACCATGCGCATAAAAGAGACCGATCAATAGCCCCCCCGGAGCGAGAATTTCATAGGCTTTCTCCACATAGGCAGGACGCATTTGGGGATCGATGGCACAAAAACAGGTATGTTCGAGCAGATAATCGAACGTTCCGGATTGCCGGGGGTCCAGACGGAAAAAATCCTCTTCGATGACCGTGATTTTCACTCCGGCCAGCCGGGCGGCCTCCCGGGCCTCGATGACTGCCTGGGAAGCAAAGTCAACGCTCGTTACATCGTAGCCCCGGGAGGCCAGAAAAATTCCTTCATAGCTGCGACCGGCCCCGGGAATGAGAACACGGCCGGGAGGACCGAACTCTCCTTTTTCAACAAGACGGACAAAGGGTGGCGCAGGTTGACCGAGGTCCCATCCCGTATTCTTGTCCAGATAGCGCTGGTTCCAGAAAGCCTTGTCCGGCATTGATCAACTCCTTGAAAAGAAAATCAAAGGATTCATCCCAGGTCCGGACGGAGTTCGTCCTTTGTCCGGGAAACCCGGTCCAGTTTTTCGTCCCAGACGACACGGGTCTGCGACAGACAATCATAAAGCGTCTTTCCGGCGGGTGACAGGAGAGAAAAAAGAGCCCCCATCCCCAATGGAAGGTTTGTCACAAACAGGAAAAACGTCCGGGAAAAAGCGCGAAGCACTCCGACGGAAGACGAAGCATGCTCTTCCTTCGCGATGCGGATTCCGAGGAGAACCATTCCGGGAGTCTGCGACCAGAGAGAGACAAGAAACCAGAAATAAAGAAAGACAAACAACACTTCCATCAGGAGGGAAAGAAGCGGGCGATCGACCGAAAAACCCTTCTCGGAAAACCAGAGGTAGGTCCAGAACCGAAAACAAAAGTGGGCGATCGACAGATCCAGAAAAAATGTCAAAAGCCGGACCAGTCTCATTTTACTGTTCTCCCGGAGGAAGCGTGTCGTGGCCTTTCCGGGAGCCTTCCGGAGAAAGCATGGGAGACAGGAACGTTCCCAGAAAAAGGATGGAGGCCAAAAGAGCCATTTCTCCGGAGTAGACCCTTTCCCCGAGAGAAATACGAAAAACGCGACCTTCTTCTTCCGGTTTCCTCAGGCAAGACCGGTCGCGCTCCGACCAGCCCCCCTCCGGTCCGACGACAGACCAGATCGTTCTTTCCCTCCATCGGGTCACCGGAAAATGCCGAAAGGCATCCAGGATCTCCGTGGGAGCGCAAGATCCTTCCGGATCCTCGTCGAACCAGAGAAAGAAGTCCGTTTCCCGTTTTTCCAGAAAAGATTTCAGGGGAAGTGGTGGTGCGACCTGCATCCGGGTCGTCCTTCCCGCAAGCTGACTTTTCTCCCGGATAACTCCCTCGAAGCGCTTTTCCCTGGAATCCCATCCATCCCTTTCGGCCCAGCGGACGATGCTTCGGTCGGCGACCATCGGCTGAAGAATATCGATGCCGGACATGACAGCCATCGAAAGAACATCGGAAAGAACATCCCCCTTGAGCGGCGAAAAGACCACGCCGAGACGGGGAAGAGGATCGTGCGTCACATCCCGGGATTGAATCGCCTCCAGTTCCAGAACACAGGGATCCCGTGAAATCAGGGTTCCCCGGTAATTGGCCCCGGCATCCGGATTGGAAAACGAAAAGACGTCCCCCTCACGGGCGCGTAGACTCGCCAGAAGATGCCGGGAAAGAGTCTGCCCCGGATAAAGCCGCCCCTTCCGTGAATCCGGCCGGGAAAACTCTGCCCGATCTTCCTGCCCTATCCAGAAGACTTTTGGCCCCGGCATCGGTAATCACTCGAAAATGGACTTGACTTTGGAAAAGATGCCGCCGCCTTCCGAAGCCCCCCCGGAGGAATGGGTACCGCCTTCTCCCGAAACGGAGGCGAATTTTTCGAGGAGTTCCCGCTGTTCCCGGTTGAGCTTTGTCGGAATTTCGACCGAGAGACGGACGATCATGTCCCCCATGTGCCGCGTCTGGGGGTTGGCAAGCCCCTTGCCCCGGAACCGCCGGATCGTGCCGGGCTGAGTCCCCGGATCGACCTTCAGGGAAACAGGAGCTCCGAGAGTCGGAACCTCGACTTCGTCTCCGAAGATCGCCTGGATGAAGGAGATTTTTTTTTCCACGACCAGATCGTCCCCTTCCCTGCTGAAAAAAGCATGGGGCTTGACGGCAATATCCAGAAAAAGGTCTCCGGGAGGGCCTCCGAAAGCCCCGGCATGGCCTTCTCCGTTGATCCGTACTCGCACCCCCGAAGAGACACCGGCCGGAATGGTACGGGTAATGGTGCGTTCCACCGACGTCCGTCCCCGACCGGAGCAGGCCGGACAGGACTCCGTCACAACTCTCCCCTCGCCACCACAGGACGAGCAGGCCCGCTGGACGGCGAAAAATCCCTGCTGGATCCGGATATAACCCGTCCCCCGGCACGTCGAACAGACGCGAACCGCCTTTCCGTTCTTGGCTCCGGTTCCGGAACAGGGTGAACAGGTTTCCCATCGGGAAATCTTGATGGAAATCTCCCGGCCGAGAGCAGCTTCCTCGAAGCTCAGCTCGACTTGACGGAGGATATGTTCGCCCTGCTGGGGGTTGGGGCCACCTCGTTGCCCTCCTCCGAAAAACTCGGAAAACACATCCGCAAAGAGATCTCCGAAGGGAGAACCGGCACCCTGATAGGAAGCCGAATCGAAGCCTTCCGTAAATCCCCCGGAATCGTAAACGTTTTTTTTCTGGGGATCTCCCAAAACCTCATAGGCTTCGTTGATCGACTTGAACTGGGCTTCGGCCGCCTTGTCGCCAGGGTTCCGGTCGGGGTGGTACTTCATCGCCAGTTTGCGGTAGGCTTTCTTGATCTCGTCCTGGGAAGCGGTCCTGGATACGCCCAGCAAGTTATAGTAGTCTTTTGCAGCCAATCGTCAGGTTCCTTATGTCTTGATCATCCGCGTTTCCCCCGTTGAACAGGAGGATCGGACGACCCGTACAATCCCGGGCCGACCGCGAAATTTCCCAAAAAACAAATGGAGGGGACCGTCTTTCCGCCCCCTCCACAGTCCTGTCTCATAGCGTATCAGTTTTTCTTCTGATTGACATCTTCGTATTCGGCATCCACGACCGTCGGGTCTTCCGTCTGTCCCGAAGACGCTCCGGGCGCTCCGGGCCCCTGCTCTCCGCCCGGCGCCGTTTGCTGCGATGCTTTGTAGACCATTTCCGCCAGCTTGTGGGACTGGGTCTCCAGATCCTTGAACGCCTGCTGCAATACGTCCTTGTCTTCGGATGTCATCTTCTCCTTCGCGGCATCGATGGCTTCGCGGATCGTCCCCCTCTCGACGTCGGAAATCTTGTCCCCGATTTCGTTCAGGGACTTTTCGGTCGAATAGACGAGGGATTCGAGGTTGTTCCTCAATTCGATCCGGTCCCGGCGGGCCTTGTCTTCGGCCGCATGGGACTCCGCTTCCCGGATCAGGCGATCGATCTCCTCTTTCGAGAGTCCCCCCTGGGCGGTGATGTGGATGTTCTGTTCCTTCCCGGTTCCCTTGTCCTTTGCTCCCACATGAACGATGCCGTTGGAGTCGATGTCGAAGGTTACCTCGATCTGGGGAACGCCTCTCGGAGCCGGAGGAATGCCTTCCAGGTCGAACTGGCCCAGAAGTTTGTTGTCGGACGCCATTTCCCGTTCGCCCTGAAACACCTTGACCGTCACCGAACCCTGATTGTCTGCCGCAGTCGTAAAAACCTGGCTCTTCTTCGCCGGAATAGTCGTGTTCCGTTCGATCAGCTTGGTGAAAACGCCTCCCAAGGTTTCAATTCCGAGGGAGAGGGGCGTCACGTCCAACAACAGAACGTCCTTCACATCCCCCTTCAGGACTCCCCCCTGGATCGCCGCGCCAATCGCGACAACTTCGTCCGGGTTCACTCCCTTGTGTGGTTCCTTGCCAAAGAAAGACTTGACGGCCTCCTGGACCTTGGGCATCCGGGTCTGACCGCCGACCAGCACCACTTCGTCAATCATTCCCGTGTTCATCCCCGCATCATCGAGCGCCTTTCGCACGGGTTCGAGGGAGTGCTGAATCAGGTCTCCGACCAGCTGCTCGAGCTTCGAACGGCTCATTTTCAGAACAAGGTGCTTCGGTCCCGTCTGGTCGGCCGTGATATAAGGCAGATTGATTTCGGTCTCGAGAGCCGTCGAAAGTTCGATCTTGGCTTTCTCCGCCGCTTCCTTCAGACGCTGGAGGGCCATCTTGTCATTCTTCAGATCGATCCCGTTTTCCTTTTTGAATTCCCCGACCAGAAAATCGATGATCTTCAGATCGAAGTCGTCGCCACCCAGATAGGTGTCTCCGTTGGTCGACTTGACCTCAAAAACGCCATCGCCGATTTCCAGAATGGAAATGTCGAACGTGCCTCCGCCGAGGTCGTACACGGCAATCTTTTCTTCTTTTTTGTTGTCGAGACCGTAAGCCAGGGAAGCGGCGGTCGGCTCGTTGATGATCCGGAGAACGTTCAGCCCCGCGATCGCCCCCGCGTTCTTGGTGTCCTGTCGCTGGGCATCGTTAAAATAGGCCGGAACCGTAATAACCGCCTCGGTCACTTTTTCACCCAGATAATCTTCCGCCGCCTGCTTGAGCTTCACAAGGATCTTGGCCGAAATTTCGGCAGGGCTGTAAACCTTGCCCCGGATTTCGACATGGGCGTCGCCGTTGGTGGACTTGACGACCTTGTAGGGCAACCGCTTCATGGCATGGGCCACCTCTTCGGAGTCGAACTTCCGTCCGATGAGCCGCTTGACCGAATAGACGGTATTCTCCGGGTTCGTGATGGCCTGGCGTTTGGCCACCTGTCCGACGAGAACATCTCCCTTGTCCGTAAACGCGACGACCGAAGGGGTGATCCGGGCACCTTCCTGGTTCGGGATGACGACCGGCTCCCCCCCTTCCATGATCGACACGCAGGAATTCGTTGTTCCGAGATCGATACCAATCACTTTTCCCATTTCGCCTATCCTTTCCTCTCAAGATTTCGACGTTATCACGGAATTTTCCCGCTCACAAGAACAAGACCATTTCCGGAAAAATCACGATCCGGACGGCTCTTCTTTTTTCTGTGCAACAGTCACCAGCGCGGGGCGAAGCAGGCGCCCCTGCAACAGATATCCCTGCTGATACACATCCACGATTGCTCCCTCCTCTTGCTCTTCGGAAGGAGAAAAGCCCATGGCCTCGTGTACGTTCGGATCGAAAGCGGTTCCCCGCGACGGAACACGTGTGACGTGATGCTTTTCCAGAAGTTCCAGAAACTGCTTCTCGGTCAGCTTCACCCCGTCAGCCAGCGCCTTCATTTCCGGAGAAGGCGAGGGAACCTTGTCAAAATGGAACAGAGCCCGCTCCAGGTTGTCCAGGATCGGCAAAAAAGCCTTCAGAAGCGATTCGTTGGCGAATTTTCTGGACTCTTCCTGTTCCCGCGTCATCCTCTTCCTGTAATTATCAAAATCCGCCAGAAGACGGATGTATTTTTCTTTCCAGAGGTCCGTTTCCCTGCCGTCCTCTTCCGAACCGGCTTCCGACGACGGAGGAACGGGATCCTCCCGAAACGGTTCTGTTTCCTCCCCGAAGGATTCGGGGTCTTTAGGATCTTCCATGAACACTCCCTAGGTCGTTGAAGGTGATTGAGAAGGCAAGGTCTTTTGGATCCAGTGGTTCAGGCGGACCGACAGATACTGCATGACGGGAATCACCTGATCGTATTGCATCCGGACAGGTCCGACCAGTCCCACGGAACCGAGCCATACGCTCCCGTTCAGGAGCGGAACCGAAACCAGCGTACAAGGTTTCAGCCCAGGAATCGGATTTTCGGATCCGATCTGGACAGAAACACCGCCCTGCCGGACAAGGTCTTCAAAAATTTCCAGCAGAGCGATCTTTTCCTCAAAAACTTCCATGACGGCATGCAGGACGGAAGCGTCGGAAAATTCCGGCATTTCGGCGAAACGCGATGTCCGGAAAAGCTTCATCTCCGGCATCCGGTTGTGAAAGAAAAGCTGTTGAAGCGTCTCCCGGTAGGCTTCACCCAGAAGTTCCATTTCGTCGAACAGTTTCTCCCGGATTTTCGACAGGTGGACGTTTCGCGAAGAAGCGTTCAGGGCATCCCCCAGAAAGACAATTTCTTTCGTGCGAAAGCCCTCCGGCAGAAGGACCGTGCGCTTGTAGACCGCTCCGGCATCCGTCACCAGTATCGCCAGAAGGTGTCGTTCCCCGACCGGAATGAGCTCGAAGGACAACAGACGTTCTTCGTTGCGCGTCCCGGGTTCCAGAACGATCGCGGTATAGTTCGTCATACGGGCCACGAGATTCATCACGCTCGACAGGACTTCCAGAAGATCCAGCGGAGAGGATTCATCCAGAATCACGTCCAGGAAAGACGACAGGGAGGCGGACTCCGGCAGGGCCTCCTGCATCGAAAAAGAAGAGTTGTCGACAAAATAGCGAAAGCCCTTCGCTGTCGGAATACGTCCGGCCGATGTATGCGGATGGGTCAGGTAACCCTCTTCTTCAAGGTCCGCCATCACGTTGCGGATCGTCGCGGGGGAGTAGGAAAGACCGAACAGACGGTTGACGACCCGGGATCCGACAGGGACCGCCATACGGATATACCCGTTGACCGTCGCACTCAAGACCGACCAGCTTCTTTCATCCAGGGTTTCGGACACAACAGCCTCCTGTTAGCACTCAATATGTCAGAGTGCTAAAACTTTACCAGCCAACAGGCTCTTTGTCAAGCCGACATGAACTCCCCGGCCCATTTCTCGCCACAATCCACCATCAGAAGCGAGTTCACAAGCCACTCCCGCTTGCGGACGGTCGCCGGATTTTCCATGATTCGGCCTGGTGTGGATGCCATTCTTCAAAAATTCCGGATTTGAGAAAAACAGGCTCCAAAAGACATTCAGAGGGGTTCCTCCACAGGCGCGGGAGCTGGAGTCAGACCTTTTTTGACAGAGGATGCGGGATGGGACAAGGCCGTCTTTTCAAATAAAAACACCAGAACAACAAGTACCAGAGCCACACTTCCGACAAAAACATACAGGTTTCCATAGGTCAGCATGAGGGATTGCCCTTCCACCCTCTGGTCGATCATCGAAATGGCCGCTTTCCTCGCCTGCTCCCAGGGCAGCCCCCGAGTGGACAACAGCGCAGTCAATCGATCGATCTGGTCGTTCAGGGTCAACCCGGAGGGAACGAGATTTGAAGACAGGTAGTTTCGATGAATCTGTTCGTAGCGCTGCATCAAGGTCGCAAGTCCGGCGATACCGATGGCGCCGCCCAGTTGCCCCATCATGCTGACGATGGCCGCTCCGGATGCCACCATCTTTCGGGGAAGCGTCGCCATCGCCAGAGTCATGATCGGGGGAAACAGACATGCGAGCCCTATTCCCCGGAACATCAGGGGCCAGAAGAACGCTTCCGGCCCGACCCCTGGCGAGATGAACGCAAGCTGGTAGAGAGAAATCTCCACCATCGTCACCCCCAGAAGCAGGACGGGAAAAAGCGGAATCTTCCCCATCGAACCGCCGACGACCATCGAAGTCACGGCAAACCCGAGGATTCCCGGCAAAAGCACGATCCCGGTCAGAAGCGGATTCCACCCCAAAAGACTCTGGCCCATGAGGGGAACGGTGAAAAGCGTTCCGAAATAAACGGTTCCCAAAAGAAAAAGCCCCAGAGAGCCGGCAAAGAGGGACCGGTTTTTCAACACCCGCAAATCGATGAGCGGATGCCGTGCAAGAAACTGACGAACGATGAACAAGGGCAGGCTGATGATCCAGATAAAAAAGCACGTCCGGATCAGGGGCGAAGAAAACCAGTCGAATCGCTGACCGTCTTCCAGAAAGGTCTGAAGAGCCGGAATTCCTGTCAAAAGAAGAGCAATTCCCCAGAGATCCGTCTCCTCCTTCTCGATGGCATAGGGCGAATCCGGAACAAATTTCCACGACATGAGTGTCAGGATGACTCCGATGGGGACATTGATGTAGAACATCCAGGGCCAGGTCTCATGGTAAACGAGATATCCGCCGATCACCGGACCCAGTGCAGGGCCGATGCTGATGCCGACAGCAAAGAGCGCATTGGCGAGACCGATCTGCTCGCGAGGAAAAGCTTCGATCAGGAGCGTCTGGCTGGTGGCAAAAAAGGCCGCGCCTGTCACCCCCTGCAACAGCCGGAACAGGATGACTGCGAAAAGGGATGTGGAACCGGCGCACAGATAGGAAAAAAGCGTAAAAAGGAGAATTGAGCCCGTAAAGTATTTTTTTCTCCCGATCCGGTCGCTAACAAACCGGGTCATCGGAATCATCAGGACATTTCCGATAGAGTAAGCGGTGATCACCCAGGCGATCTCGTCCACCGAGGCGTCGAGACCACCCATCATTTTTGGAAGCCCGACGTTGACGACCGTCGAATCAATCGTTTCGATCAGGGTAGCCCCGATAGCGGTCATGGTGAGGGGAACACGAAGAGCCATGGGATATCCCGGATGGCTGTCTTCCTCGTGTGATACGGTCATCTCCATCGTCGGCTAATCTCTTTTTGCCCTTCCATCAGATCCGGAATTGCCGGACGGACGAAAAGGCGGATCGTTCGGGTTGACGCGAATGACGGGAACCACCGAGAGCCCCAGCCTCAGGAGGTTGTGCGGGTCCGTTCCGGGGTCCAGAGCGATCCGCACCGGCACCCGCTGAACCACCTTCGTAAAGTTCCCCGTGGCATTTTCCGGCGGGAGGAGGGACATCACGGCTCCGGTGGTCTGCTGGATGCTTGCGACATGTCCGTGAAAATGCCTTCCCGGATAGGCATCCACCCGAATGTCGACCGGATCCCCCGGGCGCACGTACGTCAGCCGGCTCTCTTTCAGATTGGCAATCACCCAGACGTGATAAGGGACCACGTACCCCAACGGGGTTCCCGGAGAGACATACAGTCCCCGGACCACCGACTTCACGGTCATTTTTCCGTCGACCGGGGAAACGACCGTAGTATAGGACAGGTTGAGGTGGTCTTCGGCCACCTGGCCCGTCCTCCGTTCGATCATTCCCTGGTCGGCACGGATCTGGTTTTCGAGGCTTTGGATGCGGGCTTTCGCCCCTTTCAGTGCCAGCCTCAGATGGATCAGGCTTTGGGTCGAAGAATATCCGCCCTTTCGGAGCCGTGAAATCCGCTTCAAATCCGACTGGATCCGCTCTTCTTCAGCTTCGACTTCCTGAATGCGCGACTGGTCGACATCCACCCTTTTTTTGGCGACATCCAGGCTGCCCTCGTCGGACATCAGTCGGGTCTGGTAATCCCCCGGATCCAGCCGAAAAAGAACCTGGCCTTTCCTGACCGGTTCATTATCGTGGACCAGAACGTCGACAACCGTTCCCGGAATGCGAACCGTGACAGGGTGGGGGCGGCCGGCAACGGTGGCGTCCTCGGTCGAAACGTAATAGCGGTTGTGGTCCCACCACAGGTATCCTGCAGCAAGCAATACCCCGCTCCCGAGAAGGACGGCTCCGATCGTCAACAATTTCTTCACACGTGTCTCCTGTTGTATGGATGAATGGCGGAAAAAAAGTCGGATGACTGCCCTCCCGAAAAGCCCATTCCGCAACGGCGGGAGCGATCCCGGGAGGAAAAACCCGGTTCAGCGGGAAGGAAGATTCATCGACATGTCTCCCAGACTGTGACGATAGCGAATCATCTGGATGGCCCAGTCGTAACGGGCCTGAACAAGATCTTCCCGGGCCTGCCGAAGAGCCGTTTCGGCGTCGACGACATCTACCGAACGGGCTGTTCCGACTTTGAACGATTTTTCCACCAGACGGTCGTTTTCCCGTGCGCTTTCAAAAGCTGTCCGGGCTTCACTCCACCGCTGGAGAGCGGCACGGACGTTGAGAGCGGCTTCGCGAACTTCGGCCGAAACCCGAAGCTTGGCTTCGGAGAATTGATCATTGGTCGAGGCCAGACGCGACCGGGCCTCATGCACCTGATGCGAAATCAGCCCCCCTTCGAAGATCGGTACATTCACCACACCGCCGATATTGAAGGTCGAAAACGGATAGTTCGGCATATAGGAGATACCCAGAGCCTGAGCCGGGATGTTCGACATGAAATACTGACCGACTCCGTTGATGGTCGGCCAGTTCTGGGATTTGGCGTTCGCAAGGCGAGCTTCTCCCTCCCGGACCTGGCTTTCGATCTGCTTGAGATCCGGACGTTGGCGATAAGCCAGGCGGATATCCGATTCCAGACGGATCGACCTCTTGAATCGATCCAGGGAGATTTCCCGGGCGACATAATGGGGATTCTTCTTGATTCCGATCGTGCGTGAAAGCTCTATTTGCGCCGTCCGGAAATCGTTCATCGCCCGGATCCTCTGAAGCAGGGCCGTCTCGAGGTTCACCCGGGCCTGGGTGACATCGAGGCGGATCCCCACCCCGGCGGAAAGCCGGGCTTCGGCCTCCGCCAGATGATGACGGGCATCCCGGACGCCGGAAAACGCGGATTTCAACGCATGCTGGGCCATCAGAAGTGTCAGATAGGAAACAGTCACATCCTGCCGGAGATCCAGGACTTCCTTGTTCAAGGCGGACTGAGCCCCCTTCCGCGCCATTCTGGCCTGCTTGACCTGAGAGGAAGTCCGGCCAAAATCGTAGATGTTCTGGTTCAGTGTCACGGTCAGGATACTCAGGTCGAAATACTGGAACCCCGGAAACAGGAAGACTCCCAGAAAACTGTTCCCATAAATATTCTGATAACTCGCAGAAAGCTGAGGCATGTAGTTAGACCGGGCTTCGCCCACGACGTCCTTCCTGGCTTCCAGCTGATGGCGAAAATCGTGCAGGGCCGGTCGCCGGGACAACGCTTCATCCAGCGCTTCCGGCAAGGAAATCGGCTCACCGGACAGAACGTCGGCCATTTTACTGTTTCCGTCCACATCCCCTTCCTGTGCCGCTCTCGCAGGAGCCGGCTCAGAAATCCCCCCGAAAATTGACACCACAAGAATCAGTCCGATCATGCTTCGAATCTTCTTTTGCATCTTCATTCCGCAACAACCCCTTCCCTTTGAACACCGTCCTGGCCATTGTGCGAAAATCGCCGCATCAGCAGAATGACCGGAATTCCCAGAGCGGCAAAAAGGGCCGCCCAAATAAACGTCATGTTGTAGCCGGATATCGAGGCCTGTGTGTGCACAAGACCGGACAATTCTGCCTGCACACGCCCTGAAAACAGGAACAGGTGTCCCCCTTCGGACAATCTGGAGGAAAGCTCCTGTGTCGCCGCCTGAACGGAATAGGCGCTCCGGGTGACATGCGACTGATATTCCGAATAGATGGAGGCCGACCGATGGTCCAGGATATTTCCCAGGACTGCCACACCGATGGCCCCTCCGATCTGGAGCATGTTGCTCTGGAGGGTGGAAGCGAGACCGATGTGCTTTCGTTCCACGAGATTCTGCGGGAGGCTCGACAAAAGGGCGTTCACCATTCCCAGAGACAATCCGAAAACGAGCTGCGGGATCAGAATCTGATAGAAACTCGTGATCTGCGTCAGAAAGGCGAACATGAACTGGGCCGACGCGAGAAGGATGAAACCCGAGAACAGGATGATCCTCTTGCCCCGGTCGGAAACGATGCCGGAAACATGGCCCATCACGGGCATGAAAATTCCGGCAATCAGCGAGGCCGGAAGCTGGAGCATGCCGGCATCCGTTGCCGGAAACCGGTTGAAGGTCTGGACAAAGAGCGGAAGGAGAAACATGCGGCCGAACAGGCTGATTGCCCGAAGAATGTTCAGGATCATGATCGCCGAAAAGTCCCAGTCCCGAAAAACGGTCAGGTCGATAATCGGATGTTTGACCCGGAACGCCGTGAACAGGTAAATCCAGAACGAGATCGCCGTAACCAGCCAGCACTCATAGACGAAATGGGCCGTCCAGCCCCATCGTTCGCCTTCCGTCAACCCGATCAGGAGAAAGGCCAGGGACGTTCCCAACGAGACGAATCCGGGAAAATCGAACGGGACGACTGTCTGGGGAGTGTCTTTCCGGAGAAAGAAAAATGTCAGGACAAACGACAGGATTCCCACCGGAATATTGACGAAAAAGATATCCCGCCAGTTGAAATTGTCGATCAGATATCCGCCGAGGATGGGCCCGATCGTCGGTGCAAGCACGATGACGATACCAAAGAAGCCAAAAGCCTTGGCGCGTTCTTCCGGACGGAACGCCTCCGTGATGATCGTGAACCCGAGCGGCATCATCAGGCCGCCACCCACCGCCTGCAAAACCCGGAAAAAAATCATCGCGTTCAGATTCGGGGAAAGCCCGCACAGAAAAGAGGAAAACGTGAACACGAATGTCGACAGCAGATAGAGCCTTTTGACCCCGAAAAGGGTTCTCGTCCAGGCGCTCGCCAGCGTGACGATCGCAAAAGCCATGGCATATGCGGTAATCACCCACCGGACTTCGTCCGTGTTGGTGTCGAGACTTCCAACCATGTTCGGAAGTCCCACGTTCACAATCGTGGTGTCCAGAACTGGCAGAAACAGCCCGACCATCACAACCGTCAAAGCCCACCACCTGTAGTGAGGGGAATCTCCGACGAGGCTCCCCGAATCCGGCATTACCACGGCGAGCCTTTCCGGATATGGATGCGGACCTCGGTCGACATCCCGGGACGGAGGATATAAGAACCCGCATCGTCCACATGAATCCGGACCGGAATCCTCTGGATGACTTTCACGAACGTGCCGGAAGCGTTTTCTGCGGGAAGAAGCGACACTGCCGCCGCGGAAACCGGAAGAATCCTCTCTACATGACCATGGAACTTCCTGTCGGGATAAGTGTCCACATCGATGTCGACCTCTTGCCCGACCCGAACACGGGTCATCCGTGTCTCCTTGACCTTGGCCGTCACCCAGATGTCCTTGGGGTTCACGACAGACAGGAGCGGCTGGCCCGGAGAAACGACTTCGCCGATCTGGGCGATCCTCTCCGCCACCTGCCCGTCGATGGGGGAATGAACCGTATAGTTCAGGGGATGGGACTCGGTGATCTCGAGTCGCATCCTTTCGGAAAGGACAACCTTTTTCGCCTGCAGGAGCCTTGAGCGGTCATCTTCGACCGCAGTCCTGAGATTTTCGAGATCCTGTGCCGTGATGAACCCGCCCTTGCGCAAGCGGATCCCCCGCCGGTACTGGGATTCGGCGTTGAGCAGGTTCACCTTGAGGGATTCTTCGGTCGAAATCGCCGTCTGAAGATCCTTGAAAGCGCTTTGATTGTTTTCGTTGATCTGCCTCAGACGCTGGAATCCGGTCGTATCGATCCGGGCGACCTCTTCCCCCCGGACGACCGGATCGCCCTGATTCAGGGGAAACTCCATAACCCGTCCATCGGCGTTGGCGGAAACCAGAATGATGTTGCCATCGACGGCGGAGTCTTCCGTCGAGACATAAAATGCGTTATACCGGATATAGGCCGCATAGACCAGCAGTGTCGCAACGAGACCGGCGACGGGAACCCAGAATTTCGGACTTCGGAAGCCGTTTCTCCCGTTTCTTCCGTTTCTCCCATCCTCTTCCGTCATTTTGCGCCGTCTCCATCATATGCGTCCCGCATGGCCTTCTTGTACTTCTCCGGAACGGGATGGGCGATTTCCGCCAAGGACTTCCGGGCATCGAACCCCCGGAAGGTCGGAGAAGAGGGGTTGTGACAGGTCACGCAGGATTTCTCCGGATGAGCGGCCAGCCCCGCCTTCCGGCTCTTGACCGGATCGATCATCGTGCTGAAGTGCGCATAATCTTCCCCGGGACCGTGACAGGATTCGCACTGGACTCCGTCACGCTTCCGGAAGGTGGAGATGACCTGGGGCAAGTGCGTCCCGGCGGCCGTCGTGTGACAGGACAGGCAGCGCATATCGTTTTTGGGATTGGAGATCCCCATCTTGCGGGCGATCGAGAGTGCTTCCGGTGACCCGAGATCCCGGTATGCGCGGGCGTGCGGAGAGGACTTCCAGATCTGGAACTGATTTCCGATGCGCGCCGACGAATGGCAGACCTCGCAGGTCTCATCCCCCACATACCGATGGAAGTAGGTGTTTTCATTGGCATGGGCATGAATCCCGCCCAGAGCTCCCGCCGTAACGACCAGAACAAGTGCCAGAGAATAGACCAGTCGACCTGATTTCATCTTTTGTCCTTTTTTGAAGAGACGGTTGTCCGGGAACACGGTTCGGCCTTCTGCCATCCGATTCCCTTGAGAAAATGCGCGATAAGACCTTCCAGAAAGTCTGTCCGGTCAATGGGGAAAACCTTCTTTCCCGAGAGGATTTCCTGAAAATGAAAAAAGGCGAAGAGGGGCCCGGTAAAGAACCAAACGTCTCTGGACGGCGAAAAAGAGTCCAGGGCAAGAGACCGGTTCCACCACTCGAAAAGCGCCACGATTCTCTGAATGGAAAGCTCCATGAGCAATTTCGGATAGAGTGGCTCGCCATCTTCTTCCAGCAAACGAAACTCGCTTACGATGACCCGGTGAACGTCCTTGTTCTGATCCATCGAGTCCAGAACCGTCTTTCCCAGGTCGTGCAGAAACATCGGGAATTGATCCGGATCCAACGGTACTTTTTTTTCCGACTTCCGGACTTCCCATCCGGAGAGAAACCGGTAGAGCGGAGAGCAGTCCCGGTGGAAATTTGCCTCGATGATCTCGGAAAGAAGCGCCTTCTTGTTCGGGAAATAATGGTATATCAGCCCTTCCGTGATCCCCGCCCGACAGGCGATCTTGCGATTTGTCGTCGCATGGTATCCCTCTTCCGCAAAACAGGAAAGGGCCGCCGACAAAATCTCTCGCTTTCTTTGCTGGCTTTTGTCGCAACCGTCAGACGTCATGGCTCTGCTCACCTATTAATTGGTTAATCAATTAATGCATGTTTTAAAAATAAGAGAAGGAGGCGTTCGTGTCAAGAGACGCCTCCTGTCATGCGGGATCAGTGTTTTCCGGAATATCCCGAAAGGGTGGATTGACCGTTTTTGGAAGGCTGTGGAGGATCTTCCTCGATCGGGTATCCCCAGGGATCCCGTTTGGGAAGATCCGGCGGAAGCTTCTTCTGGAGGACTTTCTCATGCTTCACAAATCGGGAGATGCTGATCGAAACAAGAAAGATCAGGATCATCAGTCCGGAAAGAATGATGGTGTAGTTGACGATCGAATTGAGGTTCAGTCGGGAAACGGTATCCATCGGTTCGAATGACTCCCTTAGCTTGCAGGCCGGTTCAGGGTCGGGGGGTATCGTATCCCGGCCGGATGATCGTTTCAAAACGTTCCGGCGGTTGTCCCATCGGACGAAATCCCATCTCCTGGGCCGCCATGTCGAGATGAATGCCCAGGATTTCCTGAACATCCGCATTCAGAACCTCTTTCTCCGACCGCTGGTCCACGATCTTGATGTAGGACTGGCACCCTTCACACGCCAGGAATCCCTGATTTTCCTCCGGATGTTTGTACATGAGGTTGACCCTGTCCGGATCGTCAAGGCCACAGGCGGGACAGCCGTCCGAAGGCTCGGCCATCCAGGAGAAAGCACAGAAAAAGCAGAAGTAGCGTCTCCGGCCTTCCGAAAGAGCCTGACCCAGCGAAGGGGAACCCCCGCAGACGGGACAGAGAGGGAAGTCCCAGTCCAGGCTCCCGCCCAGAAGCGTCCGGAGGGTTTCATGCAGCCGTTCGAAGGAGACCCTCAAAGTCAGTTTGATCAGATGCATCAGAAGGGGGCCGGGAACATCCATTTCGCGGGAAATCTGGTCCAGGTAGGCATCATCCCGGGAGAGGACGGTCCGGATCAGCCAGGGTTCGCTTCTCCCTGACACCCGAAGGTACGAAGCGATACGCTGCGCCAATACTTCCTTTTCTCCTCCCCCCTGACGCATCACGGTCAGGATCTTGCGAAACTGCGTTCCGGAACTCGCGAACTCAAGACGGGCGAAAGATTCCCGGTCGAGAAGAGCTCTCCCCGAGCGATGTCGATCTCGAACGTTCTGGTCCCGAAGATCCACGGCCGGCAAAAAATCATCCGGAATCGATGCATGCCAGATCTCCTCGATTTTTTGCTGGAACTGGAAGATTTCCCGCAAATGGGGCCTGGCCCGGATGTGGGCGGCCAGTTGCTGTTCTCTGGTAAGCGCCATCCTAATCTTCCTTTCCGGATTCATTTTTGGAAAACGTCGTCGCTTTCTTGATCCGCTGGACCCGGATCACCCCCTTGAATTGCTGGATTTCGTCCATGATAGTCTGGAGATGAGTCATGTCCCGCACCATCAGGGAAAAATTGAGAACGGCCATCTTGCGGCGGTCCTGCCGGACTTCGGCGTGCGTAATGTTGGTCCCCTTCGCGGAAATGACCGCCGAAACCCCTGCCAGCATTCCGGGCTTGTCTTCCATCAGGACCCGGAGATCGACCTCGAAGGTGGATCCGGACTCCGAATCCCAGGTCGCGGCAATGAACCGTTCTTTCTGAACGGACAAATGGTCGAGGTTGGGACAGTCCCGGGAATGGATCATGATCCCCCTGCCCCGCGTCACGAATCCCACGATTTCTTCTCCGGGAACCGGGCTGCAGCAACGGGCGATCCCCAATAACAGGTCCCTTCCACCCCCGCGCACAACGATCGGATAGTCGGACGCCGATACCTCATGTTCGGCAGAAGCGGGCGGCGGAGTATCCAACGGAAGCGGAAAAAGCTTGCGGAGAACCCCCTGGGGTGTCACCTTCCCGAAGCCGATTCGGGAAAAGACATTTTCGATCGTCGGAACAGGCAGATCCGAAAACGACAGAACGGTTTCCAAATGAGGACTCTTCAGAAATTCGCTCAGAGACTTGTGGACCTTCCGGAATTCGGCTTCGAGGGCTTTCCTGCCGATTTCGGCGCTCTGGCGGTCTTCCTCTTCCTTGAGCCAGTGACGGATCCGGGCCCTTGCGCGAGGAGTCGCCACATACCGGAGCCAATCCTTGCTCGGAGTCTGGGTGGGAGAGGTCATGATCTCCACGATATCCCCGGACGAAAGGACCGTCTTGATCGGCGCCCACCGCCCGTTGATCCGGGAGCCAACAATATGATTCCCCAGATCGGTGTGGATGCTGTAGGCAAAATCGATCGCCGTTGCGCCATGGATCAGTTCCTTGACCTGGCCCTTCGGGGTGAAAATATAAACTTCATCAGGAAAAAGGTTGACCTTGACCGAATCCATGAACTCCCGGTTGTCCGGAAGCTCCTTTTGCCATTCGACCAGCTGACGGAGCCAGGCAACGACCTTCCGTTCCCCTTCCGCCGGCAGGGTGTCGGACTTTTCCTTGTAGTTCCAGTGGGCGGCAATCCCTTCCTCCGCCACACGATGCATCTCTTCCGTACGGATCTGGAACTCCACCGGAACGCCTTCCGGACCGATGACCGTCGTATGAAGCGACTGATACATGTTGGATTTGGGAACGGCGATAAAGTCCTTGATGCGTCCGGTGATCGGCTTCCAGATGCTGTGGAGAAGGCCCAGGATCCCGTAGCAGTTCAATTTTGTGTCCGTGATGATCCGGATCCCCATCAAGTCGTAGATCTCGTCGAACGGGATTTCCTGCAACGTCATTTTCCGGTAGATGCTGTAGATATGCTTGTACCGGCCCAGGACCCGCCCGTAAATCCCGTTTGAGCGAAGGGCCTCTTCCGCGGTGCGGACAATCAGGTTGATATAGTTCTTCCTCTCCTTCCGACGGGCTGACACCCGCGCCCGCAGATCCTGGAACGTCTTGGGTTCCAGGACGGAAAAGGACAGGTCTTCGAGTTCCGATTTCATCCACCCGATTCCCAGTCGGTTCGCAAGAGGAGCGTAGATTTCCAGGGTCTCCTGGGCGATAGCACGCTGCCGGGAAGAATCGAGAGATCCCAGTGTCCGCATGTTGTGAAGACGGTCCGCAAGTTTGACCAGGATCACCCGGATGTCTTCCGACATGGAAAGGAGCATCTTGCGAAAATTTTCGGCCTGCTTTTCCGCCTTGGAGGTCTGATACTGGAATTTTCCGATCTTTGTCACGCCGTCGATCAGCGTCAGGACCTTCTTTCCGAATTTTTCCTCGATCAGATCCGGCGGAAGCGACGTATCTTCCAGGGTATCGTGCAGAAGGGCGGTAATGAGGCAGGTCGCGTCCACCTTCATGCTGGCCAGGATCAGTGCCACGCTCAGAGGATGGTCCACATAGGCTTCGCCCGACCTGCGGTATTGCCCCTTGTGGGCTTCGGCGGCCAGCCGGTAAGCTTCCCTCAGCCGGTCGGTGACTTCCGGAGCGCTGTTGTAAACGGACACTTCCGACACAAGGGTATCGATCGTCGGAACAGATTCCGGCAAACGGTCCCCGTGGTCGGAAATATCGGGGGTGTTGGCCCTATCCTGTGGGTCTGTAGCGACGGATGGAGAAGTGCCGCTCAACGTGATCTCCCTTTCCGACCAATTCCGGTGTCATAACGAGGTCTACCCTGTCTCCCGGTTTGGGCAAATTGGATGTCTGTCTGAAAGCCGCCTTCTCCATTCCGTGGCTCCATCGGAAATGGCACAGGACAAGTCGGCCGTTTGTCGATTCCATCCGTTCGATCTGGACGTTCCGGATTCCGAAAAGCGGCTCCGGAAACCCTTCGCCGAACGGCACAAGCTTTCCCAGTCCCTCCCAGAAGGAAGGCGACCGGTAATAGGAGGGAAGGAACGCATCAATCTCCAGAGAATCCGGATCCTGGATATCCGAACAGGGCGATGCCTCTTTCAGGATGTTGCCCAGAACAGAACGGACCGTTTCCAGAAGTTCAACCGGAAATCCAAGTCCTCCGGCTTTCGGATGTCCCCCTCCCGAAACCGGCAGACCTTCCAGTTCCTTCAGAATGTCGGAAAGGGTGATTCCTCCCCGCAAGCGCAAGGAACCCCGAACTCCTCCGTTGGGACTCAATGTCGCGACGAAAACGGACTGATCGAACTCCTCGCTTAAGCGGTGGGCGATCCGCCCCATGACTCCGGGAGCCCAGTCCGGAGCGAAAAGAACAGGGGTACCGTCCCATTGTTTCCGGGCTTCCTCGTAGATGCTCCACTCGGCTTCCCTTCTCCGGCGGTTCAGCTCCATGACCTGCAAGGAATAGCGCTCGGCCTCGGACAGAGTTCTCGCCATCAGCAGATGAAACGCCGGCAAGGGATCGGACATTCGACCGGGCGCATTGAGAGAGGGAATGACCCAGAACGAGTAGTCGTTGATCATGATCTTGCGGTGGACACGTTTTCGGAGAAGGGCCCGGACGCCCGGAAAAGAGTCCAGGATTTCCCGGTCGAGAAGGGCCTGAACGAAATACCGGTTTTCATGCAGGATGGGAGCCCTGTCCGAAAGAACCGCCAAGCCCGCCAGAAAAGCCATTTCCCTCTCTTCCGGAGAATCGACGAGAGACCGGAGAAGGACATACAGACAACCGACTGCAGTCAGATGAGACCGCCCCTGCGGGTGGACGATGGGCATTTCACGGGGCCACGGTTCCTGCAGAAGATGATGGTCCACCACGATCGACGAAAGGCCTCTCCGGCCCGCTTCCTGGAGGAGAGGAAGATTCGAGACTCCCAGATCGGCTACGATCAGGACTCTGAAGCCTTCCTGCGGCAACGACAGGATACGGTCGGGATTCACCCCGTGTCCTTCCTCCCGCTTGACCAGAAGTACCCGGTGAGGATGCTGTCGGCGCGAAAGGAACCGGGAACACATGACGGCCGATGTGATGCCGTCTACATCGAGGTCCGCATAGATCGCAATCGGGGACCCGTCCTGCAGAGCTTCCCACAAGACATTCTGCGCCAAACCGATGTCGCCGACAGAATCCTCTCCGGGGGGCTGGGGATGGAAAAAAGACTCATCCAGGGAATCCCAGCAGAAACCTCTTCCCAGCAGAAAGCGCGCCCAGATCGGATCCATCCCTATTTCCCGGGCCAGATCGGCAACATCGGATTCCATTACGGAAGGCAGAAGCCATCCAGGCTTTGCTTTCCGTCTTTCGTGGTCGGTATCCATCGGTCATGTCCTAAATGATCAGTTTTTTCTTCAAATAAAGCAGGAATATGATCAGGACCACCGGAAGAACAAAAAGTCCGAGGCTTCCCAGAACTTCTTCCGGATCGATATAGTTGCTGCCCAAGCGCTGCCCCCTTCCTATCCGTTTCGTGCGTTTGTGTTCCGGACGCCTTCCGTCGAGGAGGGCCTGCCGGCGACAATCGTCGCCTTTTTACCCTTCGGAATCACAAGAAGCAAGGGACTTGCCACAAAAATCGAAGCAAAGGTTCCAATGACGACGCCCATCAAGAGCGCCAAGGAAAAATCATGTATCACCGGGCCTCCGAAGAAAAAGAGGGCGACAAGCACCAGCACTACTGTAGATGATACCACAACTGTCCGACTCAAAACCTGATTGATTCCGAGATTGATCAATTCTTCCATTGACTGGCGGCTGGCCCGGCGAAGCTGCTCGCGGATACGGTCGAAGACCACGACCGTATCCGTCAGGGAATACCCTGCCAGTGTCAGCAATGCCGTGACAACCAAAAGGTTGATCTCGACACCCAGGAGATAGAGCAGTCCCAAAACAGCCATGACGTTGTGGAACGTCGAAAGGGCAGCCGCCACCCCGAAGCGGAATTCGAACCGGAAGGCGATATACACGATGATGCCGACGATGGAATACAGGATGGCCAGAAAGGCTTTTCCCGCCAGTTCGCTTCCGATGGTGGGGCCGATCTCCGTAGCGGACAGAATGGTCATGGGGTTTCCCGGAAAACCGGAACGAAGATCCTGAAGGAGTGCGGACGAAACGGGAGATCCGTCTTGCTGCTCTGATTTCGTCCGGATCAGGATATCGCTGGAGGACTGGATATTCTGGATCTGGACTCCATGAAACCCATTTTTCTCAAGGAGAGTACGGACAGACTGAAGGGACACGCTTTCCTGAAAATGGACCTGGACTGCGGTTCCGCCGACGAAGTCGATCCCGAGGTTGGCCTTTCCCCGGGCAATCTGGAGGAGGGCAATCAGCCCGATGACCAGAAAAACGGCGGATATCGTCAGGGAAATCTTACGTTTCCCCATGAAGTCGATGGACGGATTCTTGATAAGCTCTATCATGTCTTTCTCCGAACCGAGCGGGGAAGCGTCGGCATCTTTCGTCCCAGTTTCAAATGGACAAGCGTTCCAGTTTTCTTTTTGCGGTCATGGCATCAAAGACCACACGTGTTCCGACCAGCGCCGTGAAAAGGTTGATCGCAATTCCTACCGACAACGTGACGGCAAAGCCCTTGATCGGACCAGTGCCGAAAATAAATAGGATTAACGCCGTGATCAGGGTCGTGACGTGCGAGTCGACGATAGTGAGAAACGCCTTGTCGTAGCCGGAGTCGATCGCCGAGCGAACCGGTTTTCCCAGTCGGAGTTCTTCACGGATGCGCTCGAAGATCAGCACGTTGGAGTCCACCCCCATGCCGATCGTCAGGATGATCCCGGCAATTCCCGGAAGCGTGAGTGTCGCGTGCAACGCGGCCATCGCCCCGACCAGAAGGATCAGGTTCAGAAGAAGGGCACCATCGGCGATCATGCCCGAGATCCGGTAATAGAAAGCCATGAACAGAAGAACGAGAACACCGGCAAAAATGGTTGCGCGAATCCCGGCACGAATGGAATCCTTGCCCAGGGAAGGTCCGACGGTGACGTTCTGAAGGATGTGGACCGGAGCGGGCAGGGCTCCGGACCGGAGGACGATCGAAAGGTCTTTCGCTTCCTTGAGGGTGAAGCTCCCGGTGATCTGGGCCTGGCCACCGGCAATCTCTTCCTGAATGACCGGAGCCGAATAAACTGCATTGTCCAGCACGATTGCGAGTCGTTCCTTGACATGCTCCCGGGTAATCGTGTCAAAGAGCTTGGCGCCCGCCGAATTGAAGGTCAACGATACATAGGGCTCGTTGAACTGTCCGAAAGCAACCCGGGCATCCGAGATCAGGTCTCCGGACATCAGAGCCCCCCGGATCAAAAGATATGGAAGCTCCACCCGGGTTCCATTGGCATCCGTCCGGTGGGAAAAAAGAACTTCATCCCCCGGCGGGACCGGCAATTTCTTCTCCAGAATCTTGTCCGCATCGGGATTTTTGTCGTCCACGAGCAAAAACTGGAGACGGGCGGTCCGCCCGATCAGCGACATGGCCCGTCCAGGATCGTTGATCCCGGGCAGTTCGACGAGAATGCGGTCTTTCCCCTGACGTTCAATCAGGGGTTCCGCCACACCGAACTGGTCAATACGGTTTCGGATCACCTCCATGGCTTGCGTCATGGCATGTGTCCGGATCCTTTTCTCTTCTGCCGGAGACAAGGAGAAGGTCAACCCGGAATCGTCGGCGGACGCGAGCGTCAGGTAAGGATAATGGCGTCCGACCTGTTCTTTCACCTTGTCCCGCAAAGACCCCGCAGGAACGGGAAAACGGATGGTCGTCCCGTGGATAGAGGGCTGCATTGCGGGAGTTTTCATCGCAGTCGCGATCTCTTCCAGTGTCCCTTCGACGGCTTTTTCCCTGTCCACCTGAAGCGTGACGGACATTCCTCCTTTCAGATCGAGGCCGAGCGAAATCTTTCCGGAAGGAAGAACTTTCCGGAGGCCGTCCGGCAGGTTTTTCCAAACCGGAAGGGAGGGCAGTAGAAGCAGAAAAGACAGGAGGGATGCTCCGCCGAGGAGGGTCAGACGAAAACCGATTTTTCTTTTCATGGCTGGACAGTCAACCCCTTTCCATTTACCCCCGGAGGGTCATCGGCTATATTTCGGAAGCCAGGGAAATAATGGTCTGCTTGAGAACGGTCACGCGGACGGACGGCGCAACTTCCAGTTCCACCGTACGGTCGCCCAGGGAAGCGACGGTTCCGATGAGACCCCCGGAAAGCAGAACCCTGTCTCCTTCTTTCAGCTCGCTCAAAAACGACTGATGTTTTTTCTGGCGCCGTTTCTGAGGCAAGATGATCAGAAGATACAGGAAAACGACAAAAAGAAGGATCGGGAGAAGATTGAGCAAGGCGGACGCGCCGCCGGAGGGTGGTTGGGCGTTCATGAGCGACCCCTTTCCGATTGTTGGAGAGAATCCATTTTCTGTCGGGACCAGGCGCCGAACGTTCCCTGACGGATTTCGGTTCGTGCCTGGCACATCAGATCCATGTAGTACGTCAGGTTGTGGACAGTGTTCAGAATAGGCCCCAGCATCTCCCCGTTGCGAAAAAGATGGTGGATATACGCCCGGGTGTATTGTGTGCACGCCGGGCAGGAACAATGCGCGTCAAGGGGTGCCCGGTCGTCCTGAAACCGGGCATTGCGGATGGAAACCCGGCCACCGGACGTGAACGCCATGCCATTTCTTCCGTTCCGCGTCGGCAGGACGCAGTCAAAGAGATCAACGCCCTGACCGATACCGGCGAGGAGATCTTCGGGATAACCGATCCCCATCAGATAGCGTGGTTTTTCCGCGGGCAACAACCCTACGGTCTCCCGGACAATCCTGTTCCGGACGTCGAAGGATTCCCCGATACCCAGTCCTCCAATTCCGAATCCCGCAAACGACTGCCCATCCCGACCGGTCATCGAAGACAGGATTCCGGCACTCCATTTTCGGGCATCCGCATCACATCCTCCCTGTACGATCCCGAAGATGGCGGCCTCCGGAGTCGAGGCGTCCAGGGACCTCCTGGCCCACCGCAAGGTCCTGTCCCGTGCCTCCGTCAGAAGTTCCGGGGGAGAGTCGGGGGACACAAGATGGTCCAGCACCATGATCAGGTCGATTCCCATCGACTGTCCGACGGAGACGACCTCTTCGGGAGAGAGAAAGACTTTTCGTCCGTCGTATGGTGACTGGAAAAATGCACCTTCTTCACGAATGCGCACCGATCCGGAGAGACTATAGATTTGATAGCCTCCGCTGTCGGCCAACACCGGACCGCCCCATCCCATGAAAGGAGAAATGCCCCCGGCTTCCCGGACAACCTTCTCTCCGGGTCGGAGCCAGAGATGAAAAAGATTGACCAAAAGGATGCCGGCACCGGTTTCCCGGATCCGGTCGACCGGAAGACCCCGGACTGTTCCCCGGGTGGCCACCGGCATAAAAGCGGGGGTCTCGAAACTTCCCTTGTCCGTGACGATCCTTCCCGTCCGGGCGTCCGACGATGCTTCCGTCCATTCCAGGTGAAACTTCACGTCACATCACATCCGGAGCGGAAATTCCCAACAGACCCAATCCTTTTTCCAGTACACGGCCGACAGCGACGGAAAGAGCGATCCGGGCGAATGTCAGGCTCCGGTCCTGTGGCTCCTGGGACAGGATCCGGTGATGGAAGTAAAAATGGTGGTAGCGTCCCGCGAGATCGGTCAGATATTCCGTCAGGGGGTGTACTTCCAGAGACCGGGAAACATCGTTCACAATCATGGAAAAGCGGTCGAGAAAACGGACCAGGTCCCGTTCGGCCGGCTCTCCGAGGGATTCGAGATCGGCCGCTGTCCAGACGGACGGAATGGGCAGACCCCGAGCGTCGGCCTGTCGGAGAAGGCTTTTGACCCGGGCGTGGGCGTATTGGACATAATAGACCGGATTGTCCATGGAACGTTCCTTCGCCTTGTTCAGATCAAATTCCAGAGAGGATTCGTGCGACCGGGTCAGATACGAAAAGCGCGTGGCATCGTTACCCACTTCGTCAAGGACTTCCCGAAGGGTCACGAATTCCCCTCCCCGGGTCGACATGCTCACGGGCCGTCCGTCCCGGACGAGACTGACAAGCTGGATCAGGGCCACGCGAAACTCGACAGGACGGTCGAGAAGTCGGGAAAGCGTTCGCACAGCCGCGTCCATCCTCGGAATATAACCATGATGGTCGGCCCCCCACACGTCGATCAGGACATCGAACCCTCTCTCCATCTTGAGAGCGTGATAGGCGATATCCGCCGCAAAATAGGTCAGCCGTCCATCGCTTCGAAGCAGAACCCGGTCCTTGTCGTCCCCCAGGACAGTCGTTCTGAGCCAGAGAGCTCCGTCCGATTCATAGACGTCGGGAACACTGTGTTCCCGCGCGTCTGCCGACGCTTCCCGAATCCGGCCTATCCATCGGGAGATGGCGTCCGATCCCTCCCCTTCCTTTTTCTCGTGCAGGACTTTCTCGGAAAAGAACACGTCAAACGGCACGCCGAATTGCCGGAGGTCTTCCCGGATCCCGTCCATGATCCGGTCTTGGGAAAATTCCGTAAACCGGCTCAGATAGCTTGATTCCGGCGCTTCCGGGTCGAGTGCCGCACGGGCTTCCTCGACGGAGAGCAGACCCGGGGTGTCGATCATTTCCTGTGCGATCTCGCGGATATAATCCCCCTTGTAAGGGGTCGCGCCTTTCAGGAAGTCTGTTTCCTCCGACTCGGAAACTGTCCGCTGAAGCTTCCTCCAGGCCAGACATGTCGAACGTCCCAGCATCTCCATCTGGTTTCCCGCATCGTTGATGTAATACTCGGTTGTCACATCGTGTCCGGCGGCTTTCAGAACGCGTGACAGGGCATCCCCGTAGGCGGCTCCCCGACCGTGCCCGACATGGAGAGGACCGGTCGGATTCGCGCTCACGAATTCGAGCAGGATCCGTCGCTTTCCTTCCTCAGGAACCACCAGGTCCGAATGGGGGTCCAATATTTTCCGAAGCGTTTCCCGGATCGACTCTTCCGAAAAGGTAAAATTCAGATATCCCGGTCCGGCGATATCGACCGACCGGAAAAGGGGAAAGGATGCAAGCGCCGGAGAGAGAGTCTCGGCGATTTTGCGGGGGGAAATTTTCAGCAAGGGAGAAAGATGCATCGCCAGCGGGGTGGAGATTTCTCCGAAACCTTCCTTTTTGGGAAACTCCAGACGAATTCCCTTCGGTAACAACGTGGCGATGTCATTCTCCTGTCCGATATCTTTCAGATAAGACCGGAGAACGTCGGAAATCGCGTCGCGCACCCAGATCTCAAGCACTGTGACTCCTCGACAAGTAAATCATGACAGGAACGTTCTGACAAAAAGAGGCAATTTTCGAATCGTATCATGATCGGTCAATTCTCTCAATTGCAATCCCTTGCGGTTACGAGAAGTCAGGATTGGGGAACGCTTTTTTTCACCCGGATGTCGGTTGTCTCTCGGGGATAAGGAGAAAAAGATTCGTAGGGGTAGGGGGTGTAGTTCCCAGCCAGGAATCGCTCCCTGCCGTGCTGGGCGATCATGAGGGCATTGTCTCGTGCAAGGGAAAGAGGGGACAGATGGAGAGCAATCCCCCGATCCTTCGCAAAGGCATCGAGTCTGTCGCGCAAGAGGCCATTGGCGCTGACCCCTCCTCCAACCAGAAGATGTGCGGGAGATTCCAGCGCCACAATCCGTTCGATCCGGTCCATGACGTGCTCGATGATTGCCTGCTGAAGTGACGCAGCCAGGAGCGCACGCATCCTTTCATCGACAACCGTTTTCCGGACCGTCAAGGTGAATGCCGTTTTCAACCCGCTGAAACTGAAGTCCAGTGGATTTTCCGTCCGAATCTTTTTTTTTGTCAGCGCTAACAGGGGAAGCGTGTTTTTGGCCGCTTCCCTCTGGATGGACGGTCCTCCGGGATAGGGAAGACCCAGAATTTTGGCCCCCTTGTCGAACGCTTCTCCGGCCGCATCATCCACCGTCTGCGAAAGCAGATCCATGTCCGGCCATCTTTCAATCCGGAACAAATGTGTATGGCCTCCCGAGATGACGAGCCCGATGGCTTTTCCCTCGAGTGTCTCCATCGAATCGAGACAGGCGCGCAAATGGGCCTGGACATGATCGACGCCGATCAGCGGGAGGCGTAATGGAGCGGCCATCCCCTTGGCAAAGGCAATTCCCGTCAGCAGGGAGCCCAGGAGTCCAGGCCCTCTGGTCACGGCGATTCCCTGGAGCCGGGAAGGGGAAGTCGCGGTTTCTTGCAAGGCGGATCGGACCATGGCTGGCAGAACATCGACATGCGCGCGCGAGGCGACTTCCGGAACGACCCCGCCGTAGGTACCATGCAGATTTTCCTGTGAATGGACACGATGAAATAAAATGGCCCCGGTCATATCCACCAGGGCCACGGATGTATCGTCACACGATGTTTCAATACCGAGAATCAATGAAGGGTCACTCCAAAAACCTTCCGGATCAGCTGATCCCGGCCAAGACGTCTTCCTCGAGAAAAACGGGTTGCCCTTCCCGAAGAACCACGCGAATCTTCTGGGACTCCTTGAAGCGTCCTCCAATGATCATTTCCGAAAGCCTGTCTTCGATATGCCGCTGGATTGCGCGGCGCATCGGCCGGGCCCCGTAATGCGGCTCGTACCCTTCCTTCACAAGCCATTTCCGAACTTCCGGATCGATCTCCACCATCAAACCTTTTTCGGCAAGACGCTTGTTCAGGTCGGCAATGCGAAGATCCACGATCGCTTCCAGATGCACTTCCGCAAGCGGATGGAAAATGACGATCTCATCCACACGGTTCAGAAATTCCGGATTGAATGTGCGCCTCAGTTCTTCATGAATCGAATCCCGGACGAACTTCTCCTTGGAATCGATACCTGCCCTCTGGAAACCCAGCGAGCCCTCTTTTTCGATCGAACGGGCACCCAGGTTCGACGTCATGATCAGGACCGTGTTCTTGAAATCAACCTTCCGTCCGAGGCTGTCCGTGATGTAACCATCATCGAGGATCTGCAGAAGCACATTGAACATGTCCGGATGGGCCTTCTCGATCTCGTCGAACAGGACGACAGAATACGGTCTCCGGCGAACCCGTTCCGTCAGCTGTCCGCCCTCCTCATACCCGACATAGCCGGGAGGTGCGCCCGTCAGCCTGGAAACATTGAAACGTTCCATGTATTCGGACATGTCGACCCGAATCAGGGCATCTTCGTCCCCGAACAGCGTTTCTGCAAGCGTGCGGGCAAGTTCGGTTTTCCCGACTCCGGTCGGCCCGAGGAAAATGAACGATCCGATCGGCCTTTTTTCGCCCTTGATGCCGGCTCTCGAACGCCTTATGGCGCGGGCCACCGCGGAAAGGGCCTCTTCCTGGCCCACGATCCTCCGGTGAAGCTCCCCTTCGAGCTTGAGCAACCGTTCGCTCTCCCCTTCCTCGATCTTGTAGAGCGGTATGCCCGTCATTTTCGAAACGATGACAGAAACTTCTTCCCGACCGATGGTTGGACGGTTTTTCTCCTGCTCTTCCTTCCACTTCCGCTTTTCGTCCTCGCCCTGCTTTTTCAGCATGTCTTCCTGGGCGCGCAAGCGAACGGCCTCCTCAAAATTCTGGACGCGGATGGCCTTTTCCTTTTCGCGTACGACCTTCTTCAAGGACTGGTCGAGCTCTTTGATTTCCTCGGGAAGGGAAAAGCTTTTCAGCTTGGCCCGGGATCCGGCTTCGTCAATAATATCGATCGCCTTGTCCGGCAGGAACCGATCCGTCACATAGCGCTCGGACAGGGTTACCGCATCGTGGATCGCATCATCAGTGATCTGGACGCCATGATGCTCTTCATACCGGTCTTTCAGTCCGTGAATGATTCTTTCCGCCTCGTCGATCGGCGGCTCGTCCACAAAAATGGACTGGAAGCGCCGTTTCAGTGCACCGTCCTTCTCGATATACTTTCTGTACTCGTCCAGAGTGGTGGCCCCGATACACTGGATTTCGCCCCGGGAAAGGGCCGGCTTCAGCATGTTCGAGGCGTCGATGGAGCCCTCTGCGGCTCCGGCACCCACCAGTGTGTGCAGCTCGTCGATGAAGATAATGATGTTGCCGGCCGTTACGACTTCCTTCATGACGATCTTGAGACGTTCCTCGAACTGTCCCCGGTATTTTGTGCCGGCCACCAGGGAGCCGAGATCCAGCGCGATGACCCGTTTGTTCAGGAGGTTGTCCGGAACTTCGGCGTTCACGATCCGTTGAGCCAGTCCTTCCACGATGGCGGTCTTGCCGACACCAGACTCACCGATCAGAACGGGATTGTTTTTCGTCCGTCGCCCGAGAATCTGAAGAACCCTTTCAATCTCGTCAAATCTTCCGATAACCGGATCGAGCTGCCCTTCGGATGCCATCTGGGTCAGGTCGCGCCCAAAGTCGTCCAGGGCGGGCGTATTGCTTTTCCGCTCCTTTTCCCGGGATACATTCGTGTTCGCCCTCTTCAGAAGGCTCGCGGTCAACTGTCTTGCCGCCATGAGATTGGCGCCAAGAGCCCGCAGGATCTTTCCTCCGATGCCGTCTTCCTCCCGTAACACACCGAGAAGAAGATGCTCGCTGCCAATATGCGTGTGGCCCAGCAAACGGGCTTCATCAACGGAATATTCGATGACTTTCTTGACGCGTGGAGTCAGTGGAAGCTCTCCGAAGGTCAGCGTGGACGTTCCCCCGAGCAGATTGCGTTCAATTTCCATGCGGATCTGGTCCGGTGTCAGCCCCATCCTTTTCAGGACCGCGACGGGAATCCCGTCCTGCTCACGCACCAGGGCCAGGACGATATGCTCGGTTCCCAGATAATCGTTCTGGTGCTTCTCCGCTTCTTCCCGGGCCATAATGATTACCTTACGGCCTTTTTCCGTGAATTTGTCCATCATCAGACCATCTCCTCTTCCCGGTTATCTGCCAAGAGAAAACGGGAATCTCTCTTGAAAAAATACTACCCCGGCACTGATCCGGTGTCAAGGAAGGAAACCTGGCGAAAATCGCTGCTGGAGGCCAACGTCGAAGATGTTTTGATGAAATTGTTGCGCAGTCAAACCGCCGGAAAGTTCCCGCCTTTTGCGTCCTCTTCATGCAGTCTTAAGGAATTATGTTCTAAAAGAAAAAGTCCCGCCAGACAAGGGGAAATCGACGGAGATCCATCGAGAAAGCATGAAAGAGGCTGCCCATAAAGATGAGGTGGGGGTCGGAGATCAAAAACGGCGACGATGGTTCATGGCGATACGGGCCCTCGGAAAGGAGTCCACGATAAAATACCGGAGAGGATTCACGGGCTTGGCGTTGACCAGAATTTCGTAATGAAGGTGCGGACCGGTCGACATGCCTGTGTTGCCAAGGGCCGCGATCACCTGCCCTCTCTTCACGCTGTCTCCCATATGAACGAAATAGCGGCTCAGGTGTCCGAAAAGAGTGACAATTCCGTCAACATGGCGGATCTTTACTGTTTTACCAAACCCTGCATCCCATCCCACCCAGATCACCACTCCGGCTGCCGTCGCCATCACCGGTGTCCCCATCCTGGCCCCAAAGTCGATACCCGGATGAAATTCCCTTCCGTATCCAAACGGAGAATTGCGCCAACCGAACGGCGAGGTCTCAATCCCATTGACCGGATGAATACTGGGGATGCGGAGCCATCTTTCCTGCTCCAGACTCATGGCGTTTGCAAGACGGTTCAATTCCACTTCCCGTTCCAGCAACTCCCGGCGTTCAACTTCCAGAACGCGATCAATCCTGCGAAAAACTCCGTTTCCCGTATAGGCGACAATCATGTCGGCCGGAGCCATCCAGGAATCCCGACCACCCACTCCCATAAGAGCTCCGCCCACCGATTCCTTCTTCCCCATGATCAAGGCGATTCTCCGCTCTTTCGTCACCAGGGATTCGATCTGTTTATGGATTTCTCCCAGTCGCTGGTAGAGGGAAAGCACGGACCGATTTTCCGTGGCCAATTGCTTTTGAACATCATGCATCTTCATGAAAAGGGGAGTCTTCAAGAAAACGGCAAAGACAAGAATCAGGATGGCCCCGAGCACGGAGCTGATCATTCCGGCCCAAAACAAATTCATCAATTTATTTGAACGAAGATTGTCGGATTTTATCTTGATGTCGGATTCGAAAAAATAAATCCGGAATCCCGATAAGGGAAAGGATCTCTTTTTTTTCTTCAGGACCGGCGTTTCCACTGGAAACATCAGCTAATTCCTTTCTCCCAGTTATGGGGCACAGACCCCCCAGTGGTCTCCGAAAAGATCCTATCACAGATTTTATTTTTTTCAACAAAATTTTCAATAAATAATTATGATCATAAATTTAAAAAAGCAATAAAATAAATAATGAAGAAAGGATTGCATAAAAATCTCCAGCTGACTCATCGCCTATGATTTCTGGTCAGGGATCTTCATGCGGAAACATGATCCGGAACATTCCTCTGAACCGTTCGGACCTTCAGGAACGAAGATTCTCGGGTAGCTCTTGAGAGTGGAAAAATGTGTGGCGACCGAACGGGTCTTCATTGATGGGAATCTCTTACCCCACCGTCAAGAGTCCCATTCGAGGGTCCTGAAGGATTCCGCAAACTCCCGTGTTCGCAGATCAAGGGATATGAACCCACAGAAAGATCCAACCCCGGACTCCGAATAAAAGCCTCCTTCCAGATTCTGGGCTTCTCGAGTGTCTTAGTTCGTTTTGCTTTTCGAACTTGACGAAAACCCGCAGGAGAGTATCGTTGAAACAAGAGACCGGATCTCCATATTCTTCCGGAAACGGGAAATGCCGGATGCGCTGGGACCGGCATCTCAGCAACAAGAAGGAGAATGAAGGATGTCCCGGACGGTGAGCGACCGCATTGTGGATTTCCTGGCCGAAAGGAAAGTGGAACAGGTCTTCGGGATACCGGGAGACACCATCGATTCTCTGATGGAGTCTCTTCGCAAACAGAAGGCGGTCCATTTCGTGGTGATGCGTCATGAAGAGGCCGGCGCTTTCGCCGCCAGCGCCCAGGCCAAACTGACGGGGAATCTGGCAGTCTGCGTGGGATGTCAGGGCCCGGGGGCGATCCACCTTTTGAACGGTCTCTACGATGCCGCGATGGATCACGTTCCCGTCCTGGCGATCACCGGGCAGATCCCCCGGGACGAAATCGGTACGGGAAAACCCCAGGAAATTGATCAGCTCCGCCTGTTCGGGGACGTCGCAGTCTATAATCAGGAAGTCCGTTCCCCGGACAACCTCGAAGCCGTTCTCTCCAGAGCGGTCCAGGAAGCCTTGTGCCGGAAAGGCGTAGCTCACGTCTCGATCCCGTCGGATGTCATGCGCCTTTCCGCTCCTGGTCAACCAAACGTCGGGGAAGAAGAACGTTTCCGGATCCACGCGATCGTCCGCTCTCCACATTCCGAGATCCGGCGGGCGGGTGAGATCCTGAACCGATCCTCACGGATTACCGTTCTTTACGGAGAAGGAGCCAGAGGTTCAGAAGCTCTCCTATTGGCCCTCTCCTGGCGGCTGAATGCTCCCCTCGTCCACACCACCCGTTCGAAAGACATTCTCCCTTCCCGACACCCATCGGTCATGGGGGGCATCGGCTTGATGGGTTCACGAACAGCCAATCATGCCATCCAGGATTGCGACGCTCTTCTGGTCGTCGGCTCGGATTTCGCCTTCCGGGAATACTATCCGGAGAATGTCCCTGTCGTGCAGATCGATATCGATCCTTCCCGAATCGGACGCCGTGTTCCGGTGACGGTTGCCCTTCCGGGAGAAGCCCGGGAGATCCTTCCGGCGCTCTCCGAAGAGGTGCGTGAACGGACCGACTGCTCTTTTCTTGAACGGATGCGCAAGGAACGGGAAAAGGAAATTTCCGGAAGAATCCGGATCAAGGAGGATGGCCTCCTCCATCCGGGAGATCTTTCAAGGATAATCGGGGAACGCTCTCCGGAGAACACCCTTTTCCTGGTCGATGCGGGAACGGTGACCGTATGGGCCAACAACTGTCTCGATATCCGCGGAACCCAGCGCTTTATGTGGTCCGCGAATCTCGGATCCCTGGGGTTTGCTCTTCCGGCGGCAATCGGAGCCAAATTTGCCGCCAGAACTCGACCCGTTGTGGCCTTGACGGGGGACGGGGGGTTCGGGATGCTTCTGGGAGATCTCTCGACCGCCGTCCGCTATCATTTGCCCATTGTGGTGGTCGTTTACAACAACGGGGCCTACCAGTTCATCGAATACGAAGAGGCGGCGGAAGGCAACCCCGTCTTCGGGACAAAGATTACCAATCCCGACTTTGTTGCCTTGGCTCAGGCCTTCGGAGCGGATGGGTGCACGGTGGAAAGACCGGAAGAGGTCCCCCGATCACTCGAGGCCGCCTTCGCCTCTCCGGTCCCTTATGTGATCGATGCCCGCGTCAATCCGAAGGAACTCTACATTCCTCCGCTCCTGACCCCAGGAATGGTCATGGCCTTCGCGCGTTCCCAGATCCGGAGTTTTTTTGCCTCGCCATCCGAGGCAGAAGGCTAGGAGGAGATCCTCCGCGGACTTCACGGGAAGCCCGATCCCTTATGTTCTTTTGGAACACTTTCCCAGACAGAAAATCAGCCGGGAAGGCCTTCCTGATCAAATGTCGTCCCGGCAAAAGAATAAGGACTCTTTTGATCGAGGCCGGGCTTTCTTCCGTTCCGTCTTGCCCGGAAAATCACAGTCGACCGGGTCAGAACCCGAGGTCTTCCACTCCAGGATGATCCAATGGTCTTGAACCGGATTCCCACCGAAATTTTCGGCTCCCTTCGGAAATCGGAAGGTCGTTGATGCTGGCGATCCTGCGGGACATCAAACCCTTTTCCGAAAATTCCCAGTTTTCATTTCCGTAGGACCGATACCATTGTCCGGAATCGTCGTGCCATTCATATGCGAAACGGACAGAAATCCTGGATCCTTCATAAGCCCACAGTTCCTTGATCAGTCGATAGTCAAGCTCCCTGTTCCATTTCCGCTGAAGAAAAAGAAGGATTTCTGCCCGTCCGGAAAAAATCTCCGAACGATTTCTCCACTGGCTGTCAACGGTATAGGCCATAGCCACTTTTTCCGGATTGCGGGAGTTCCAGGCATCCTCTGCCAGCCGGACCTTCTGGAGGGCGGTCTCCCGGGTGAATGGAGGCATGGGGGGACGGGATTCCGCGTGGATATGGACCTCATGATTTCGCATGAGGTCCTCCAGGGGGATCCGGCCTTCGTCGAAGTCGATCAGATCAAAAGGGTTGACCGATCCCAACAATGAAAGGTCAAGAAAATTGGCGGGTCCCGGGTAGAATCTTTTCCTCATGGCGATTCTCTCCGGTGTCGGTGCCGAAAGGGAATGGACCTGAACCGCGGACCAACCCCGGATTTCTTCCGGAGTCCTGGGCCGGGCTTTTCGCTGGACCCATTGCCCCACGGCCTCGTCGTCCGGAGACGAAAGGATCGCCGCCCGAAGTTCCTCCGGGGCGATTCCGGCGAACAGGAGAAAGCGACCGTCGAAGGTTTTTTCGGTTCCGGAAAGGAGGTTCGGATGGTAGTCTGCCGGAAGGGCCCCCCGGTCATGAAGACGGACCTTGTCGATCAGGCGGGGGAGGATCGCATATCCTGCCAGAGTTTCCCGGGGTGAACGCAATGCAATTTTGGAATCGAACGTCTCGCTCATCGAACCTCCTGGTCAAAAATCTCCGCGGGAAACCCCGCCGAAAGAAAAACGTGCTGCGTTCAGAGGCCTGCTCCTTCCGGCCGTGCGGCCGGAAGATCAGGGTCGTCCGAACGCCGGGGGATCAGATGAACATGGGCGTGCATCACCTTTTGACCAGCGACCCGACCAATATTCGATCCGAAATTGAAGCCTCCCACATCCGGATCCTCCGTGCAGATCGCCTTTCGGCAGAACACGGCAAGCTCATGGATGACTTCCCGCTCGGATGCGGTGGTTTCGAAAATGTCCGAAACATGCCGTCTGGAAATGATGAGCGTGTGAAGGGGACGAACGGGGGCCTTGTTCCGGATCGCAAACGCCAGAGCGTTCTCGGTCAGAATGCGGTGTGAGGGCGCCCGGCAAAAGACGCAGCCGATTTCCGCCACTCAGGTCTCTCTTTCCGTTTTCATGGCTCGAGCCCCTTTTTGGACAAGGCCTCCATGACCTTACGCCAGCCAGTCTCAGACTCCAAACCCACCGATTCGAAGATTCTGGCCAAGTTTTTAAGCTGGGTTTCGGTCAGCTGGGATTCCAGTCTGCTCCCGGCATCCGTCAGGGTAAGACGTTTGATCCGCTTGTCATGGGGCGCGGTCTCCGCCATGACAAGCCCCATTCCGATCAGCTGCCGGATCGGCCCGTTCGCGGCCTGCTTGGTAACCCCCAGGATTTTTAAAAGGGCATGGACCGGCGTTCCGGGATTTCGGCCAATAAAATAGAGGATCCGGTGATGCACCCTCCCCAGACCCTTTTCTTCCAGAATGTCATCCGGACGGGAGGTAAAGGACCTGTATGCGAAATAAAAAAGCTCGATCGATCGAAGAAGTTCCGGACGTCTCTTTAGGTCAACCATATTGACATTCTATCGCCCTGCCATTACCCTGTAAACAGGTCAACATTCTTGACATTCATGGAAGGACTCTTCATGTCGACGATCGACCTTTTTTCCTCAAGGGTGAAGGACCTTCACCCTTCCCCGATCCGCGAGGTCCTCTCGGCCGCCACCCGACCGGGCATGATCTCATTCGCCGGAGGACTCCCGGCGCCGGAAAGTTTTCCGCATTTCGATCTCGACATTCCCCCGGACAGACTGCAGTACGGGCCAACGGAAGGCGACGAGGACCTGCGCCGCCATATCGCCCGGGACCTTCAGGGGCTATCCCTCGATGTGGATCCCGAACAAATCCTTGTGATTTCGGGATCCCAGCAGGGACTCGACCTGATTGCCAAGCTGTTCATCGATCCCGGAACACCTGTGGCCGTGGAATCGCCCACCTATCTCGCGGCCCTTCAGGTGTTCCGATTTTATGGGGCGCGGTTCGTGCCGTTCTCAGCGGACCGATTCGATCCCCTCCCCGCTTTTGGGCTGCCGGCCTTTCTGTATGCGATTCCGACATTCCAGAATCCGACAGGAGGGTGCTATTCGACAGAGGAAAGGGAGAAACTGGCCCTTTTTTGCGAACGACACGGCATTGTCCTTTTCGAAGACGACCCCTACCGGGATCTGGTCTACGATCCCTGCGAGACGGTTCCGATCTGTGCGCGGCTTCGGAAAACCTCCTGGATCTATCAGGGATCGTTTTCCAAGAGTCTGGCTCCCGGCCTCAGGCTGGGTTTCCTGGCCGCATCTCCCGATCTCCTCCCCTACCTGGTCCGCCTGAAGCAGGCGGCGGACCTCCATTCAAACAGGGTCGGCCAATGGCTCGTCCAAAAAAGTCTTGAACACCCAGGCCGGCAGAAAAGGCTCGAACTTCTTCGGACCCTCTACCGTCGGAAGCGGGACCACTTTTCCTTCCTCCTCGAAAAGCACTTTTCTTCCCTAGCCGCATGGGAGATTCCCAAAGGAGGCCTCTTTTTCTGGCTGAAACTGAAGACCCCCGTCGACACCCGGACCCTCCTCGGGCAGGCGTCGAACCAGGGAGTTGCCTTTATGCCGGGAGAGCCGTTCTATCCCGAACCCGAAATCCGGATCGGAAGCCTCCGCCTCAATTTTAGCCATGCCTCCGGGGAAGAGGCCGATCGGGGCCTGGCGACACTTGCCGATTTGTTTCGGAAACAGACCGTTTTTTCACGTCCATGATTCAGGCCAGATCCGGAAATCGTCCGGCCACCCATTCCCGGGTCAGGTCGACGAAAACTTTCGCGGCGGGCGACAAGGATTGAAACCTGGGGGCGGCGACCACGATTTCGCGATAAAGGGGGGGATCGATCGGGATCACCCGTATCCCTGTCCAGTCCAGGGGGAGGGCCAATCCGGCCAAAATAGCCGATCCGGCCCCCGATCGCACCATCGCGGAGACCGTCGAAATGTTCCTGGCCTCAATGGTTTTGAGAGAGGACGAGAGTCCCGCCTTTGAAAAGCCGGAGGCCACGATCATCCCGCAGTTTCCCAGGCACCGGATGATCGGTCCGGAAGCCAGTTGCTCGAGAGTCAGCGTCTTCTGTCCGGCCAGCGGATGGCCTTCGGGAACGACACCAAACATCCGGTCGGTGATCAGGGAAAGAGTTTCCAGATTCTGGCAGGGAGTGGTCAGGATCCCTACATCGACCGTCTCCGCATGGATCCAGTCCTGGACTTCCTGATCCGTTCCTTCAAACACGGATATGTCAATGCCGGGATACTTCTGCCGCATGACGCCCATGATCCCGGGAATGATCCGGATTGCGGCGCTTTGCAATGTTCCGACATGGATTTTTCCGATTTTGAGTCCTGCAAGGGAAGACGCTTCCTCCTTGATCCGCTCCACACGTGACACAATCTCGCGGACATGCTCCAGAATCCGTTGTCCTCCTTCCGTCAGGACGACACCCCGGCGATCTCGGTTGAAAAGGGTGATGCCGATCTCTTTTTCGAACGAGGCCAACGCATGCGACACTGCGGATTGCGTGATCCCCAGTTTTTCCCCTACCTCTGTAAAGCTCCCCTCTTCCTTCAACGCCAGGAGAACCCGTAGCTGCATGATCGTCATATGAGAAAACTCTCATTATTTATATGAATAAGATTAATTTTACTAATACAACACCCCTACTCTATCATCGAATCCACCACCCTGCAATCGAAGGAGAGAAGAATGGAAAAATCGATGATCATCGGAATGGGGATGTGCACTCTCGCCGTCACAGCATGGGGGGGCATGTTTCCCGTTATGGAGCATGCCTTGAAGATCCTGGATCCGTTCTATTTCACGACGATCCGGTACGGGATCGTCTCGCTCCTGTTCCTTTTGATGCTGAAGGGCGCGGAAGGCCAGAAGTCCTTGTCCTTCGAGGGAAAAGCCCGGTCGTTATGGGCCTTCGGTACGATGGGATTTGCGGGGTTCGGCTTTCTGGTGTTTTGGGGACAGCAAAAGATTTCCGGACACGAAGGGGTCGTCGTCTCGGCGGTCATCATGGCGACCATGCCCCTTTTAGCGGCCCTGGTGACGTGGGGAGCAACCGGAAAGAGACCGCCCTCCGTGACCCTGGTTTCTCTGGCGATCGCGTTCGTCGGCGTTCTTCTCGTCATCACGCACGGAGACCTGGGACTTCTCCACGCGATGGGATCGCGTCTTCTGGCCGACCTGACCATCCTTGCCGGGGGCTTCTGCTGGGTCCTCTATACCTGGGGCGGGAACCGGTTCCCGCACTGGTCCCCCCTTCGTTACACGGCCCTTTCCTCCGCGATGGGGACCCTCAGCCTCTTCGGGGTGACAGCGATCGGAACACTGACCGGAAAACTCCACATCCCCGACGGAACGCAGATCCGTCATGTCGAGTGGGACCTCGGGTACACGATCCTCATTGCCGGAATCCTGGGCGTGCTCTCCTGGAACGCGGGGAATCGTCTTCTGGGAACGGTGAACGGGGTCCTTTTCATCAATCTTGTTCCGGTGGTGGCCCTCGGTATTTCAAGCGCCCTGGGGGAGCCGATACGTGCGGGAGAAATCCTGGGCTCCCTTCTGGTTATCACAGCCTTGGTCACAAACAATCTCCTTCAGCGCCCCCTGATCCGGTCGGCTCTTTCCCGAATGCTGGCAAAAAAGGGGTCGCAAGACAAAGAGTTGGCCGGAACCGAGGACTGATCGATTGCCCTATATCTCCAAAAGAGAGAACCGGGATCAGTCCGAACATGTCGTTGTCGCAATACGGCACAATGTTCGTCAGACAAGCCGGACCCTCTTCCCATTTCCCGTGGCGGAACGCGAAACCACAGTTCCCTTTCCGGATCCGGGATCTCTCCCTCTCCAGATGAAGTTACCCGCCTCCCTGCTTCCGTTTTCCCCGGAAGGCGTCCAGTTGTTGTGCCAGATGAGCCGACACATCGGCTTCGCTCCGGAGATTCAGGAGATGAGAAAGATCGATCAGACTCTGTTGAAAGGGGGTCAACAAACCGTCACGAATCGATGGAAAGGAAAGCGGAGTCGCATAAAGAGAGTCGCTCCCGTCCGCATAAGCGGAAAGAACCGGCATGTCGGCCGAATCCCGGGGAGTGCGACCGGCAACATGGGCCTCGAAAGTGTGAGCGGAGGCGCCCCGCTTCGTCAAAAATCGCGGAAGACCGAAGATTTTTTTCACCGTGGCGGGAATCGAGGTGTGATCGTAGACGGTATGATCGATCCCGCCCGGAGGGACGAGAGGAGAAATGAGAAGGGCCGGAATCCGAATACCCAGCCGGTCGAAGCAAAACGGGGGATCGTCGGCCGAAATCCGCCCGTCCGGATTGATCGACGGGGGCGGAGGAACATGATCGAAATATCCCCCGTGCTCGTCGTAAAGGACGACGAGAAGGGTCTCCTCGAAGAGGGAGATGTTGTTCCGTAGGGCTTCGTAGACGGTGGCGATCAGCCGTTCTCCATCCCGAACGTCGTGAGGCGGATGCTGGTCGTTGGCCTTCCCGTCGATCCCGTTGAAATAGCGGGGTTCGATAAACGAATACGCCGGAAGGGTTCCTTCGGCGACATCGGACAGAAAGGACCCGAAACCCTGAAACCGGTCCAGGCAGGAATGGAGGTTCGTCAGGGCAAGAGCCTGGGGAAAGTCGTGATAGTAAATGGTCCACTCCAGGTCCTGATCCGAGAGGCTGTCGTAGATCGTGCGCATGCCGTAGGTGGAAAATCCCAGCTCATCCTGGATGGCCGACAGGATCGCCGGACTGTTCGTATGCCCGTTGGAGGTGGCGGCGTGTACAAAAAATCGGTTGGGCCATGTCGGTCCCGGGACCGAGGAAAACCAGTGGTCACAGAGAACGAACGCCCGGGCGAGGGTTGTCAACACAGGAAGCTGGGGCACCGGGTCGAAACATTCCATGATGGTTCTGCCCGTCTGTGTCCCGACCGGAACACCGCCCGAATCCGGAACCCGGGAATAGCTCAGAACGAACCCGTCGTTTCGGGGGATAGGAGGTGACGGGGTCGGCGTTTCTCCGAAGATCTGGAGCGTCACGTCCGGATATTCGTGAGCCGGATCCGGATCGGTCACGTACCCGTCGGTGCCGGAGAATCTGCTCACGCGCACCGGTGCGACAGACCCCTGGCCGGACAACGCCGGATCGATCGGATTGGACTCGGATCCGGTCAGACCCTCGATATCGCCGTCCGTGTCCTTGAGGAATCCCAGCATGTGGTCATAAGGACCGATTTTCAAGCATCAAAACGACGATATGCCGGAGACCCGGCGTGGATGCCATCAGATAACCCCCTTCTCCTTCCTCTGCGTGAACATCAAGGCCCCTCGACTCTTTCGGGACCAGCATGTCTAGACTTTTTCTCCTGCCGCCTTCGCCGAACGACAAAAAAGGATAATTGAGACTTGTATTGTCCGTTTTCTTATTTTACCATAGGTTCATGGCTTCCTTCGGAAAAGGCGTCGAATACGCCATTCACTGTCTGCTGTCGTTACCCGGGTCCCCGGGGAATTCTCCGATGGACGTGGGAAACATTGCCGAATTCTACGGGGTGTCCCGGACATATCTGGCCAAGATCTTCACCCGCTTGAAAAAAGCAGGCATTGTCCGTTCCTCCATTGGCGCCAAAGGAGGATACGAGCTTGCACGCCCGGCCGATCAGATCACTTTTTGGGATATCGTCGTTGCCGTGGAGGGGGAATTCCATCTCTTTGAGTGCCGGAACATCCGGGAAAAGATCGCCATATATCGCGGCGATTCCCCTAAACCGGACTGGCAGGGCCGGGGACCATGCACAATCCATAGCGTCATGCTGGAGGTGGAGGACCAGATCAAAAAATCACTGCAGGAAAAAAATCTGGCCTGGTTGAGGGAAACGCTCGACCGGAAGCTCACGCAAGAGGAAAAGATGGCGACCATCCGATGGTTTTCCCAGGCGCTTCCGGAGTGAAGGGTTCTTTCTTTTCTTTAATTGCGACAAATAATTGATTATTTATCTTATTATTTTATTTGGAGGGATTCCATGAAAAACCTGGTCGTCATTGGTGGGGGGTTTGCCGGATTCTGGGGAGCCATGAGCGCCGTGAGACACGCAAGAATGCAGTCCAGAGAGAAAGATCTGAAGATGACCGTCGTGTCGATGGATGAATACCTGTCGATCCGACCCCGATTTTACGAAGACCGATTTGCGGACATGCGTGTTTCGCTGAAAAAATATTTCGACCCTCTGGGGATCGGGCTAAAAATTGGCAAAGCCATCGGGATCAGTCCCGGACAAGGAACGGTCCGGATGATCGATCCGAAAGGGAAGGAAGAAAGCCTCTCTTATGACGGACTGATTCTGGCTGCGGGAAGCCGCCTGAAACACCCCGTCATTCCCGGGGTTGAACACATGTTCGACGTGGATACTTTTGGACATGCGGTCGCACTGGAACGTCATCTCCGGAGTTTGTCCCAGTCCGGATTCCCTTCTCCGGCTTCCCGGACCTTTGTTGTGGTCGGGGCCAGTTTTGCCGGCATTGAGGTGATCGCAAAACTGGCGGAAAGACTGCGCTCCCTCGGCCCTGCCGAAGACAGATTCGATTTCGTCCTGACCGATCGGGGATCCGGAATCGCGCCGGGATACCCGGCGGAAGGAAGGGAGGTGATCCTCGGAGACCTTGCAAGAAACGGGGTCCGGGTTCTGCCGGACGACGAGGTTTGCGCCCTCGATCCCGAGCGCGTTTCCTTCCGGTCTGGAACGTCTCTCCCGACGAAAACCGTGATCTGGTGTGGAGGACTTGAGGCCAGTCCCCTCACCGGGGCATTCGGGGTGACCCGGGATACGCTGGGACGCCTTCCGGTCGACCCCTTTCTGCGGATCGAAGGATATGAAGCCGATTTTGCGGCCGGCGATGTGGCCCGTGCATGGGTCGATGAAGACAACGTCTCCGTGATGTCCTGCCAGCACGCCATTCCCCAGGGGAAGCTGGCCGGCCATAACGCGGTCAGCGCCCTCTTCGAAAAAGATCTTCTCCCCTACTCCCAGGCGGATTATCGGACATGCCTGGACCTTGGTCCCGGAAACGCCCTTTTGACATCGGGTTGGGAACGAACTCCAAAGGGAACCGGGAAAAATGCGAAAGCACTTAAGGAAGAGATCATCACCCAATGGATTGTTCCGGACCCGGATGTCCATCAAGCCCTGAAAGATTCGGATCCGTCCATTTCGGTGCGTCCGGGGAACCCGTAGGGGTCTCGGACGCTCCCTGGAGCAGGAGGGCCGTTGCCTGACATCACTTGAGTCAGCATTCAACAATGAATCCCGAAAAGGTCCTGCAATCCTTTCCTTCCCTCCCGGGTCGGATAGACGGATCGGCTCTCTTTGCTGCGGCGAATCCAGTCCCGTTCCAACAGCGTTTTTGCCAATGCCGCACCGAGAGCGCCGCCGATGTGGGGCTTCCTCTCGCTCCAGTCGATGCAACGTCGGGCAAACAGTCTCCGGGAAGCTTCAATCGTTTTCCAGTCGATGTGCAAGGATTGGGGCAAAAGAAGCCGGCCTTTTTCCGTGACAGAAAAATCGCGGCCGTTCAAGAAAAACCACTCTCTTTTCAAGAAGGCTTCCGCCAAGGCGACACCCATTCGGCCGGCCAGGTGGTCGTAGCACAGGCGGGCTTCACGAAGCGGCATCACCCGGGCGATATCGGAGCGTTCTTTCACCTGGACGGACGCGAACGAGGTTGCCAGCAAGTCCTCCAGTGTTTCCATCATCTGTCGGTTGACGATCCGGTAATATCGGTGTCGGCCGCAGGGTTCGGTCGAGACGATCCCCATTTTTTTCAGGAGAGACAAATGTTCACTGGCCGTTTGATTGGAAATGCCGGCACGAAAGGCCAGTTCGCCGGCCGGAAGGGCCCTGCCGTCCGCCAGGGCCAGAAGCATGGCGGCACGGGAGGTAGAGGCGAACAATTTAGCTATGCGTGAAAGGTCGAGCGCTTCATCCATATTTCGGCAGACTCCGAATCATGATCGATTCCTTCCATGCTACTGTTCCTTTCACGGAATTTCAAAAACCCACCCCCCGATGAATGAGGAGAGATACGATGAATGTCCGTGCCATTTTGCAGAAAACCGAAGAAATGCCCTGGGTCCCGGCCAGTTCCCTGTTCGGCGAAAAACTTCTGGTGGACGGAAAAGATGTTGTTTTTCTCAAGATCCTGAGCGATCGGCGGCAGGAAGGAGGGGGCGTGGCGGAAATGACCAAATTTTCGCCACCTCCCGGAAAACGGATCCGCATAAAGGCGGTTGCCGAATCGGACGAACATGTCTATCTCCTGAAAGGCGGGCATGAAGATGGAACCGGAAAGCCGATCCGCTTCCCGGGAGATTACCTTCTCCATCCCAAGGGATTTCCCCACAGCGCGATTCTTTCACAGGAAACGATCGCGCTGGTGATCTATGCGGGGGAACCGGACAGGATCATGGAGTTTCGGTTAGAAAATGTGGATCGTTGAGAAAGGAGATGCGGGAGGGATTACTGGCGACACTCAAATAACGATTGGAACATAGAAAAGACTCCAATGACGTCAATTTCTATTTATTTTATATGTTTAGCTCAACATAATATTGACGGTTTTGGACTCCGTACCTTGCCGTCTCAGCAGATACAGGATATATACGACCCCATCGATGGGCGTGTTGAAAGTTTCACAACGATCCTGACCACGCCATTGCCGTAAGAAAACTGGAGCCGGCGGTCGGGATTGAACCGACGACCTGTCGATTACGAATCGGTAAATATTCCTCCCATTAAATTAATTAAAAAGGCTATGTTGCCGTTTCATGTTGTAGCTCATAGCGACCAGCTGATACAGTCAACCACAGAGCGGAGTTGAGATGCTC
>JAKBTR010000061.1 GCA_021844275.1 Nitrospirota bacterium
GAAGCTCGAACCGAAACCGGGGCGCCCCTATTTCCGGGACATGGCAACTCCCATTTCTCCGGATGTTCGTTTTTACGATGCGGGAAACGGGGAAATCAGGGTTGTTCTGAACGAGGAGGGGGTTCCGCGATTGAGGATCCAGTCCGCGTACAAGTCTCTTCTGAAGACCATGGAAAAAAAAGACAAGACGCGGGAGTATATTGAAGAAAAGCTTCGATCGGCGATGTGGTTCATGAAATCGATCGAGCAGCGGAAAAAAACCATTTTGAGGGTGTCCGAGGCTATCCTTCGGCATCAGGAGGAATTTTTCCGGCGTGGACCTCTGGGTCTCAGACCTCTTGTCCTGAAAACGATCGCGCAGGATCTGGGATTGCATGAATCGACGATTTCTCGGGTCACAAACCAGAAATACGCCGAAACACCGTTCGGTATCGTGGAACTCAAGTTCTTTTTTTCCGGAGGGCTGCCATCCCAGTCCGGAGCCGAACACTCTTCTGTCAGTGTCCGGGAGAAAATCCGCGACATGGTTCGTGTGGAGTCAAGGGAATCTCCGCTGACGGACCAGGAGATCATGAACCGTCTGGGAAAGGAAGGAATCGTCATTGCCCGGAGGACCGTTGCCAAGTATCGTATGGAACTGGATATTCCGCCGGTCAACAAACGTAAGCAGGAACGAGTGATCTGAGTTGACAACAGGTCATATTCATTAACAGGGAGGAGACAAAAACATGGATATTGCCTTGACAGGAAGACACATGGAAATCACCGATGCCATTCGCTCAAAAGTCCAGGAAAAAATGGAGCTTTTGGACCGGGTGGCTCCCGAAAACTGTCGCGCCGATGTCGTTCTGGGAGTGGAGAAGTTCCGGCAGAAGGTGGAAGTGACTCTTCATGCCAACGGACGTCTGATTCATGCCGAATCGGTGACAAATGATCTTTATGCTTCCCTTGATCTCGCGGTCGACAAGCTGGACAGGCAACTGGTGCGTTTTAAGGAAAAAATCCGCCATGGGCATACGTCGAACGGTCAGCCTGGAAAGACGGGCCTGGAAAATGCTCCGGGAGATAACGGAAAGCCGTTGCCGGCTCTGGTCAAGACAAAGCGTTTTCCGGTCAAGCCCATGACTCTTGACGATGCCATCCTCCAGATGGAGCTTCTGGACAAGGATTTCTTCCTTTACACGGATGCGGTCTCCGAATCCCTGCGTGTTCTCTATCGGCGCAGGGACGGAAGCCTGGGACAGATCCAGCCCGAATAAATCGGGAACGGAGGGACGTCTGACGTGGCGAGAACCCGGATCCTCTTTGTAAGCGGTCTTTCTGGCGCTGGAAAAAGTCATGCGATCCGGGCGCTGGAAGATCTGGGCTATTTTTGTGTCGATAATCTGCCGCCCCCCCTGTTGCCGACCTTTTCCGACCTGGTCACCCATCATGTTCCGGAAATGTCCCACGTCGCGATCGGAGTGGATATCCGGGAGCGGGAGTTTTTGGACCTGTTCTTGCGCTTTTTTGACGAGTTTCGTTCCGAGCATGCGAACGTGGAGCTTGTTTTCCTGGATGCTGACGATAATGAGCTTGTCCGGCGCTTTTCGGAAACCCGCCGTCCCCATCCCCTATTGAGGGGGGAGGGGACACCGGTGATCGAGGCCATCCGGGAGGAAAGGGAAAAACTGTCCAAGCTTCGTGAGCGGGCGGACCGGATCGTGGCCACGACGGACCTGAAGGTTTCAGAGCTCAAGTCCATTCTGAAAAAGTTTTATGGAAAAGGGGAGAAAGAGGAGCAGTTCAAGCTGTTCCTGATGTCTTTCGGTTTCAAATACGGTCTACCCATTGATTGCGATCTGGTCCTGGATGTCCGGTTTTTGCCCAATCCCAATTACGTGCCGGATCTGAAACCCTTGACCGGGCTGGACAAGCCTGTGCGGGAGATGGTCTCCTCCCAGGGAGGGGATGGATTTGTCCGACAGACGGAAGAATATCTTTCCTACCTTTTGCCGCAGTATGTCGAAGAAGGAAGAAGTTTCTTGACGATCGGCATCGGATGTACCGGTGGACGGCATCGTTCTGTGGCCATCACAGAGATTTTGAAGAACCGGTTTGTTTCCCGGGGGTATGAAATCCGGGTGATTCACCGGGATATCGATAAATAATGCGTGTGGAGCGAGGGCGGGATATGAGTGTCATGGAGGGTGTTGGAACGAAACTGCTTCTCTCCGGGTGGCTTTTTCTGGTTCTTCTGGCGCTTCCCGGGTGCGAATCGGCGCCCAAGAAGAAACCCATCTATTCTTATGAGCTTCCTTGGTCGGGGAAGGTCATCCGGGCGGATACAGTGTCGAAAATCGCGGGAGACTCCTTTGACGGGAACAAAAGACTGGTTGCATACCTCCAGGCGCGTCAGCAGGCCGAGCAGATCCTTCTGCAGCAGATCCGGAAACTTCATCTGACCGATCAGGAAACGGTGGGAGAGGCGATCGACCAGAAACCCATCGTCATGAAACGCATTCGCCGTTTTCTGGACCATGCGAAAATTGAAGATGTGGCGTATGTTCCAGCCGGGGGGATCCGGATTCAGGAGACGGCCTATCTGGGAGCGGACTTCCAGTCCCTTCTTGGGGTGACACTTCATTTGATGCCTCGAAAGAAGAAAAAACTCCGGGGTGCTGCGACCGCGTCGCACGAAGGTGCAGGCGGAGGGGGCGGAATGCCTATGATGCCCATGATGCCTTAAGGTTTTATGCTAGAAACAGGAAGGATTCGGGGAATCTCATGATACGTTTTGTGACGGCCGGCGAATCTCATGGTCCAGCTCTGATCGGGATTATAGAAGGGTTGCCCGCGGGGATGGAACTCTCGGGAGATATGCTGGCCAACGACATGATTCGACGAAAAATGGGATACGGTCGGGGTGGACGGATGAAGATCGAATCGGATGAAGTCCGCTTTCTTTCGGGCGTTCGTCGAGGCAAAACTCTGGGATCCCCTGTCACGGTCATGATCGAAAATCGGGACTTCCGGAACTGGGAAGAAGATATGGATCCGTCTCCGCGAGAAGGGACTCCGGGACGGGGGGTTTTTACCCCGCGTCCCGGCCACGCGGATTACGCCGGCGCGGTTAAGTATTTCCATCAGGATCTCCGAAACGTCCTGGAACGGGCAAGCGCCCGTGAGACGGCGACGCGGGTCGCTCTTGGGGGAATCGCCCGCCAGTATTTACGGCTTTTTGGAATAGAGGTCGCCTCATTCGTATTGAGGATCGGTCCCTCCCAGGTTCCGGAGGACCGCTTGCCGCCGTTGTCGATGCCACTGGAGGAGCTGAGGGAACAGGTCCTCAGGTCAGAAGTATTTTGTCCCGTTTCCGAATCCGAAAAGGACATGATCGAAGCGATCCGGTCGGCAAAAAAGGCTGGCGATACCCTGGGGGGCATTTTTGAGGTCCGGACGAATCCTCTTCCAGTGGGACTCGGGAGTTATGTCCAATGGGACAGCCGTCTCGATGCGGAAATGGCGAGGGCGCTGATGAGCATTCAGGCCATTAAAGGTGTCGAGGTGGGGATCGGGTTTGAAGCGGCCCGTCGACCGGGTTCTTTTGTCCACGATCCCTTTGTTCCCGGGAACGAGGCGGGAAGTCTCGAAAGGACGAGAAACCACGCAGGTGGTCTGGAAGGGGGAGTGACGAATGGTCAGCCCCTTTGGGTGAGGGCAGCGATGAAGCCTATATCGACGCTTTATTCTCCCTTGCCATCTGTGGATATTCGTGATGGAAAGCCTTCTCCTGCCAGCGTGGAACGTTCGGACATCTGTGCGGTTCCGGCCGCTTCTGTCGTGGGGGAAGCGATGGTATGCCTGACGTTAGCCCGGGCCGCATCTGAAAAGTTCGGCGGGGATTCCGTGGAGGAAGTCCTGGGGCATTACAGGTCGACATCCGCGTTGAAACGGGAATGGGAAATCGGCTCCGGAAAAGATGTCCGATAGCACTGATCTCTCAACGGCCTTCTCGATTTTGCTCGTCGGCGCCAGAGG
>JAKBTR010000102.1 GCA_021844275.1 Nitrospirota bacterium
CTTTTTGACGCTTATTCCCCAGTCCACCCTTCCATGCTGGAAAAAATCGTTGTCGAATACGAAAAAGACGCAAGGAAACTTGGAATTCTTCCCAGATCGCTCACGACTCAATCGTTCCGGGAGATTTTGGCTCAGCATGCATTTCAAAGAAACATGAAGGCTTGTGGCCGGTTTTTCTATATAGATCAGGTCAAGGGGAATCCGTCTTACCTCCCCAGCGTATCCAGAACACATCAAAACATGACTTTCTTGTCGGAATGGGAGCCATCCCTGAAACCGCTCTGGAATCGGGTCAGACCGTTTCTGAAAGTCTCCCCGAATGCTTGATGTTCCTGAGAGGCTCGGGGGGTTTGTTTTGATGGCGGGAGAAGGCAGACGTCTTCGGGGGCTGTTCCCCGGCATGCCGAAACCCATTGTCCCTGTCAAAGGCTTTCCGATGGCAGGACACATTCTTTTTGACATGCGCCGACTGGGGGTCCGGCGAATCATTGCCAATCTCCATATCGACCCCGAAATCATCCGAAAACGAATCCTTGAAGTGGTCCCGGAAAGAACCGAGATTGTATGGTCCATGGAAGATCATCTTTTGGGAACAGGTGGTGGAATCCTTCACGCCCTCCCCTACATGAACGCCATGGAAACCGTTATCATCCGGACGTGCGACATTCTGACGGGCTCAGATTTGACGGTTCCTCTCCGGGAGCACGAAGCAGGTAACAGTCCGGTCACTCTGGTGGTATCGGGCGAGGGTCCGGCCGGAGAAGCCGGCAAAGTGTGGTTGAATTCTCTCGGAGAAATTTCATTCGGCAGCCCGGGGGGAGCAAAAGAGGGGTGGAGACCAGTCTGGTTTGTCGGAATCCATTTTGTGTGCCCGGATGTCTACCGTCTTGCCCGAGGGGTATTTTCTCCCCCGTTTTCCATCATTGATGTTTACCGGTTTCTCCAGGCAAAGGGGGTTCGGATCCGGGGTGTCGAGATTCGGGAAGGATGGCTTGATCTGGGAACGGAAGATGGATTTCGGCAGCTTGACAAATTTCTCTCAGCCTGGCCGGCAGGGATCCGCCTTGCGGAGGAGCGATAGCCCCTCCGATGATGGGAAAAGGGCATCCGGTCGTTGACGAAAGCGAAGAAGGCCTGCCAGATAATGTCAGAGCGGCAAGGTAAGCGAAAGCCATGCTTTCGATTGCCTGGGGAGACCATCCGAACCGGTCGGTGGTGGATGTCGGAACAGAAGTCAGGCGGGATATCCTGTTGACCAGGTCGGTATTGTAGCTTCCTCCTCCCCCGAGGATCAGGAGCGCTGGAGGACGGTCAAGCCACCGTATGGCGGTCGATATCCCGACAGCGGTTGTTTCGGCCAGACTGGCCAGAAGATCGTTGTTCGGAATCGGGGGCTGTTTCTCCAGAAAAGAAAGAATGCTGGCAAATCTCTCCTTCCCCCAATCTTCCCTTCCGGTGGATTTTGGGGGTGCTTTGGCGAACCAGGGGTCCTCAAGGAGATAATCCAGGACGATTTTCCGGACTTTTCCGGAGGAACTCCTGTTTCCATTCCTGTCATACGTCTCTTTCCCATGAGTTATATGAGAGACAGCCAGGTCGAGCAACATGTTTCCTGGGCCTGTGTCAAACGAAAGGCAGTTTTGATTGTCGTGAGACAGGGCAGGGAGGTAGGTCAGGTTCGCGATGCCCCCCAGATTCAGAAAAGCTCTGTTTTCGTGAGTATCTGAAAATGCCGCCCGGTGGAAAAGAGTTGCAAGAGGGGCTCCTTCACCTCCAAGGGATACATCGGCCCTTCGAAAATCGAAGACGACCGGAATTCCGAACTTTTGTGACAATCTGTAGGGATTGGACATCTGCAGAGTAATACCCGGGAATGTTGTTTTCCCGGCAATTTTCCAAGGCGGTTCATGCGATGATGGTCGATGAAAAGCCGTTATTCCGTGTGTACCAGCTCCGTCTATCTCCTCATGCGAGATATTGGCAATGGAACAAAGCCTGGACATGAGGTCTGTTTCTGTTTCCGACAACAGGTTTTCGAGGTCGCCCCAGCATTGAAAAAAGGACGTTCCGGTTTTTTGGCCGGAAAGAAAATCTCTGATCCCGTCTGTCAGATCGGTGGAAAAAGGATGATGTGCGTAAGCAATAAGATCGATCTTTCCCTGGCAGATGAGGATCAGGGCTCCATCCACGCCATCAAGAGAGGTACCGCACATGAATCCGGCAAACAATAAACCGTCTCTTGTCTTAGCAGCCACGTTTGTCCGCTCCCTGGCCTCTCCGAAAGACCTTCCTCTGCTGGGGGAAGACGCTGTGATCGGATTCGTCGGTCGGTCTAATGTCGGGAAATCTTCCCTGATCAACCGGCTGGCCAACAGACATCATCTCGCCAAAGTCGGCCGAACACCGGGAAAGACGACGCTGGCGAATTTGTATTCTCTTGACAAGGGGGGATACTTTATCGACTTTCCAGGGTACGGGTACATGAAAAGAGATAAGGAAACAGCTGAGAAAGCTCGGTCCCTCTCGACTCTTTTGGTGGAACAAATGCCAAATCTCCGCAGGATTCTCTTGCTGATCGATATCCGACGAGGGGTTTTGCCCGTCGATCAGGAAGCGCTTTTTTGGCTGGAGGATCTTGGAAGACCCGTCACAATTGTCTTGTCCAAGGCGGACCTGGTCAACCGTAACGAGATGCAGAGAGTTCGAAAACTCTGGAAAGATCTTATCCGGGAAAGGACAGGCCAAGTATCCTCCTCGCCACTGATTCTATCGACAAAAACAGGGGAAGGGCTCGGAGATATCGTCGACTTTCTGGTCGCAGATCTCTATTCTCCCGAAGTAAACTCCTGAAATCAGACCTTCTTGCCGAAAGTTCCCGGTTTCGCATAGATGACTACATAAGACCTTTCTCGGAGTTTCTCAAGCCAAATCCGAAGTCTTTTGTCGGTCGTCTTCTTTGTAAGGTCGTTCAATATCTGTGACCTGAGTTCTTTGAAAGACCGAAAAGAGTTGTCCTCTCTCTTGATGACTTTTATGACATAGAAACCGTTCGTCGTCTGAATCAGTCCGCTGGATTGCCCAGGAGGAATTGTAAATGCCGGCTGGACAAGTTCAGGAAGCAGCTGGTCTTTGGTCAGGTCCCCCAGAGCGCCTCCGTTTTCGGCATTGGGGCCTTCGGATTCCGATCCGGCCAGGATGACAAAATCGTCTCCTCTTTTTAATTGTCGGACGATGTGTTCGCCGTGCATCTTTATCTGCTGAATCTGGGCTTGGGTTGCTCCCTGAGGAATTCGGAGGAAGATGTCACGAAGCGTTACATGGGGGGGAAGCCGATACTTTTCACGATGGGACAGATAATACTGGCGTACTTCATCCGGACTGATCACGACAGTTGAACGCACTTCCTGGTTAACGAGTTTCAGAATGGTCATTTGCTTGCGGAGCTGTTGCTTGTATCGTCGGTAAGACATTCCCTGTTCGGAAAGTGCGGCTTTGAGTTGCCATTTCGACGTAAAATTATTTTTCTGCATAATGGATTCGATGGCCCGGTCCAATTCGTCGTCCGTGACAGTAAGGCCTTGTCTTTCCGCCTCTTCAAGCTCCAGACGCTCGTTGATTTTCTTCATCAGAAGCTTGTATTCGAGAGACGCGACAAGCTCCATATATGCTTTTCCACGAAACCGTTTGTGCAGCTTTTTAAAAGTGGGTGCCAAGGAGCGGTCAAGTTCGCTCTTCGTAATCATGTGGTGGTTGACCACGGCCATGACCTGGTCAACCAGGACGCGTTCTCCCAGGGCAGTCCTGGTTTGGGAAAATATCCAAAGTGCAGCGAGAATGACGAAAAAGGTCAGCGGAAACGTTTTATGAGAATGCACCGGAACACGAACCTCACTTTTGAACGGGGACTTTTTATTTATGTAAGGTCTGATTCTTGAGTATTGTAACTGGAATGGGGAAAAAAATCCTGTCATAGTTCGGTGCGATCTGAAAAGAGGTCTTCT
>JAKBTR010000094.1 GCA_021844275.1 Nitrospirota bacterium
GTTCGCGTGGATGGAAACTGGAGGATAATCTTCCGATTTGAAGGGGAAGATGTTTTTGATCAGGACGCGCGGCAAACCCTGCCATTCATAGAGGGGAAGGATAGCATGGACGGCAAAGCCGTCCATGCATTGGCTTTCAGTACGGAGCTTCCTTACATGAAAAGAATGAAAGCGTTCAAATTCCGACTCGTCCCGACTCCCGAACAGGAGAGTCTCCTGTCCCGCCACGCGGGGTGCGTCCGGTTCGTCTGGAACAAGGCCCTCGATCTCCAGACGAGACGGCTCGATGCCGGGATTCCGCTTCTCTCCTACGGGGACCTGGCCAAGCTCCTGACCCTGTGGCGGGCGAGCAAGGAGTAAGGCTTCCTGGCCCTGGGTCCGGTCCATCCCCAGCAACAAACCCTCAAGAACCTTGACCGGGCCCTTCGGGAAGCCCTGGATAAGACGAACCCCAAGAGATTCCCCCGGTTCAAGAGGAAGGGAGAGGGAGACTCCCTCCGCTATCCCGATCCCCGCCAGATCAATCTCGACCTCGCGACCCGGGATCCTTCTGGAAGGAATCTCCTTCCCCGGATCTTTCTCCCCAAGGTGGGGTGGGTCCAGGTTCGGGTTTCCCGTCCGATCGTCGGCGATCTCCGAAACGCCACCGTGACCCGGAAGGCGGGTCGGTGGGCCGTCTCCCTGCAAACCGAGGCGGACGTTCCGGTACCAACAGAAAGAGCCCTTTCGGAGATCGGACTGGATCTTGGCGTCGTTTCTTTTGCCAGACTGTCCGACGGTACGCGGATTCACCCGAAGCCGGAGATTATTCGGGCCATGAGGACGATAGAGAAAAAGCTTGTTTGGGAGCAGCGCAAACTTTCCGGAAAGTATCGGAAAGGCCCAAAAAGTCGTAATTTTGGGAAACAGAAGCTCCGCGTTGCGCGGACATAGGAGCGGATTGCTAACATGCGCCTGGATTTTCTCCACAAAGAATCGACAACGATCAGCGAAACCCAAGCCGTCGTCTATGTCGAGGACCTGAAGATCCGGAACATGACCAAAAGCGCCCGGGGAACAAAAGAGTCCCCCGGAAGAAAGGTCCGGCAGAAGTCCGGACTGAACCGCTCCATCCTGTCCCGGGGGTGGGGAATGTTTCTCTCCCTCCTGGACTACAAGCTTTCGAGGCGGGGAGAACGTTTGGTCCGGGTGGATCCCAAAAACACGAGCCGGACCTGTTTCGCCTGCGGTCATATTGCGGCGGAAAACCGGCCGGACCAGACCACCTTCCGGTGCGTTTCCTGCGGCCACGAAGACCATGCGGATACGAACGCCGCACAAAGAACATTCTCAGGGCGGGGCACGCCCGTTGAGCCTGTTCGCCGGGGCAACCCGGCGAGTTCGTCGCCTGACCGTTCAGACGACGAATCGATCCCCGTGAAGAACCGGGGAGTTGGCAGGAAGGAATCCCCTTCCTTTCCGCTTTCGCGGCGAGCGAAGCGAGAGGAAGGGGAGGATGTCAAGTGAATTATCTGGATTATCACTGAGGAGGTGAGTCGATGAAGATGCATCCCGGGGAAGTGTTGAGAGAGTATCTGCCCTCGGATATGAGCGTGTCCGAAGCGGCCAAACATCTGAAGGTTACCCGTCAGACGCTGTCGGCCCTTTTGAACTCCAGGTCCGATATGAGCGTTGAAATGGCCTTGCGTCTGGAAGCCGCACTGGGAATTGAGGCGGATTTCTGGCTTAAACTGCAATTGCAACGAGACTTGTGGGTTGCACGGAAAAGGCCGACTCCCCAAGTCACAAAGATAACCGCATAGATTTGTGGCCAAATTCCTCCGGGACGCCCTTGCCACCAAACGGCGTCCCGGAGGTCTTTTGGGGAATCCATAATATATTCGTGCACCATCCGGGTTGGGACCTGCCGGAGAACAATCCGGCGTTCGACAGAATCGATCCAACCGAATTTTTCGGCCCGCGCCAGATTGTCAAGCTGGGTTCCCGTCGATTCCAGGCTGATGCGCAGGAGAACCGGGAGCATTTTGTCTCCGAGCATGTCCTGCAAGCGGCCGAATTGCGAGACGAACATATCCAGTCTTTCTCCCTGCAATAATTCCGAACTTTCTTCTGCCTTTCCAGACCGGCATTTCGTCCAGTCGACCTCGCTCATCGTTTTTCCGGGATTACTGGCAACAATGACACTGCAGATTCTGAAGCAGTATACTCACCTGAAGGCGAAAAAATCTGGTGGAGTCATTGAATCGGCGGAAAGGAAACAATGATGACAAAAATTATGAATGAAAAAACATATTCTTTACGGGATCACCCGAAAATGCGGTATCACGGTGTTCCTACCTGGCCTCCTGGTTGGGGAGGGGAATATCAAAGTTACGATGTCTTTCCAAGAGGAGAAGAAGGAATCCTTCTCAAGGTCGACAAAATCGAAGCTGACGCAAAATATCCGGAAAGGCTCGGACTTACTATCCAATATAGAGGAAGGCCTTACTATGGAGAACTCTGGGTTGAGGATTCTTATTTCCTGGCCAAAATCCATGGCATCCTGCAAGAAAATATCGGAACGAATTTGATGACGATCGGACAATTGGAGATTTAAGCAATGGAAACCGTACCAGATCTGTACAATTCGGATTTTTACGAATGGGCTCTCACCAATGCCCATTTACTCCGGAAAGGTCTGATTTCCGAAATAGACTTTCAACATATCGCAGACGAGCTGGAGGATATGGGGCAAAAAGAGAAAAGGGAGCTCAAAAGCCAGCTTAGACGACTCATCGTCCATCTTTTGAAATGGCGATTCCAGCCTGAAAAGAGAACTATTCGTTTGAGTGATTCGAATATCGAAAATAGAAGCTGGAGAGATTCGATCATCAACAGTCGAAGGGAAATCGAAGACATATTGGAATCCAGTCCAAGCCTCAAGAGGACAATCCCTTCTCTTGTAGAGAATCTCTACCCAAAATGTATCGAATCTGCCATTCAGGAAACAGGATTAAAACCGGATGTGTTTCCGGAAAAATTTCCCTTTTCTCAAGAAGAGCTCCTGTCTGAACAGTTTTGGCCGGAAGGTGAATGAACCTGACAGGGGAACTTCCATGGATAATCCCCTGATCCCGAACATTGTATCGTTCAGGCGACTTATCCTGTTCCGTTGATGGAGATGGACCGTCTCCGGGAGAGAATGACGAGAGGTGCGAGGACCGGATTTTTCTTGACTTCAAAGTTAGCAATCGATAACCTTTCTCCATGCGATCAGAATTTTCCTCATTTTCTCCGGGATCCCCCGATGAGCCCCCTTCGAAGCAGGCGATTCTGCGGGAAGCCTTGCGCCTGTTTGTCCGTGACGGTCTTTGTGAAACGAGTCTCCGGGATATCGCAAGCGCCACGGGATACAGCAACACGGTGCTGTACAAGTTTTTCGACAGCAAGGACGCCCTTGCGATTCACCTCTTCAAGCGCTGTTATGACGAATTGGTCCAGGGAGTGGCTCAGGCCATGTCTTCCCGCCATTCGTTCCAGGAGGATCTGGTGGCTCTGGTCGAATTTTATGTCCGCTTCCTGGACCGGGGTCTCGACGCCGTTCTTTATGTCCACGAAAATCTGCGTCTTTATTGGCCCCATGTCGACGAGAAAACGCGAGCGCTGCCCCTGGTGGGACTGTTGGCCACCTGGATCGGCAAAGGAAAATCCGAAGGGGTGATCGATCCGGAGGGAACAACCAGTCTTCTGGTGACCCTGACCATCGGTTTTCTGGGGCAGTTTGCCCGGATGCTGTATTTCCGGGAATGCGATCCTCCGGCCGGCCGATGGAAAGAAGAGATCGGGGCTCTTCTGCTCCGAGCTCTCACCCAAAAAAAGGGAGAAGAGAGATGACCAAATTGCCGCGCAAGCCCCTTGATTCATCCATGGGGTGAGCGGCAGTCGATTATTTGAAGTGCATTCTATATAATCAGCTCATGTCAGAATATAAGGTCAAAT
>JAKBTR010000111.1 GCA_021844275.1 Nitrospirota bacterium
CTCCCGGAAAAAAAAGAAGTCAGTGGACGGGATGGAGGATCCCGTCCTTCAGGAGGTCAGGCTTTTTTGGGAAGGGGAGAAAGCAGACGATGAGAGGAGGAATGAGGGTAGGAGGATTTCTGGTGGGCCTCCTGGGAAGTTGGTTCCGGCCAGAGACGGAACACATCGGCCTGGATCATCCTGATGGACCTGGTGCTTCTTTCGAGGGAGGGGACAATGCGGATCCGGTTTTCGACGGACCTTGAAACCTGTCCCAGCCGGGTGATGGAGAGACCCCGTATTGATAGACAGTCCCCGACGGAAACCTTGGGATCGGAAATCTTTTCCGGAGAGCCCGTCACGACAAGGGAACCGCTGGAACGCGGCTTCGAAAAACGATGGCCGGCAAGAACCCGGACAAGGTGCCCTGTGGGTTTGGTGCAGAGGGGATGACCGGAAGGGTTGGTCGGAACGGTATCCACCAGAAGTTTTATGGATCCCGTAGAAGCAATCTTTTGTATATGCACGACGATACCGGCCAAGACTTTTCCGGATTTTCCGGCCAGTCCATATCGTTCTTCTTCTTCGCTGATTCCTGCGGCGAAGGTCTGGACCGGAATCAGCGCACTGACACCGATAAAGAAACCGGCAGGGAGTATATTTTTGATGATCTTTTTGAACATTGTCCTACCTGCTTTTGAGAAACAAACGCGCGGTTTTTGATTTTTCATGACTCCATCAAAAGCATTTCTTGTGCCTGAATAAAAATGTTATTTTTTAGAAATGACTTGAGCAGATTTGTCGATCTTCGTTTTATCCAGGATTGTTTTTGTGCTTCCATTTTTGTGTTCCGGTAAAGACATTTTTGTCTATTTTGTTGAAGGTGTTTTCCGGCAAGATGTCCCAAATACCTCTTTTTTCTTTCCAGCGTTGAAAAAAGAGACCGCGAACGATCCGGAGTCCGGATTTCTTGTTATCCAGAGAACGTACGATCCGGATGCTGTCCTCCTCCTTCGGAGAGGCCATGTCGACTTTGTCCACATCGTTTCCGTCCACCGTGAGACAGTCCCCAACGGACAGGTGTTTAGGAAGGGGGTCCGCCGGATCCGGCATCACCACGAAAGCGCTCGGTTCTGTCCGTCGGGAGAAGGTCTTAGCGGAGAGGACCGAGAGAAGTTTTCCGGTCGGTTTGCCGCAGAGCGGTAAGCCTTTCGACGTCAGGGGAACCCGGTCGAGGAGAATACGGATGTTCCGGGAGCCTTTCCAGCGCTGGACATGAACGACAAGTCCGGCGAAAACGTCTTTTGCATGGAGAAGGGCGACGTGTTTGTCGTCGCCCGTTCCTCCGGCGTAGCAGGGGATGGAAAATTGGCCTGTCAGTGTCAGAAAGAGGGCCAGTGAAAGGCGCGACAGAGGTTGAACGATCCCTCTGTGGACAGCCTTCCGGCACCAGGAAAATCGTGTGTTCATGACGATCAGAGCTCCTTAATAGTCATCTTGCCCGCGGTATTGCGGGGTTTTCTGTCTGACGATAACCCGCTTCTTTCCCCGGGACAATCGGTCAAGTGGCCAGATCGGGCAGGATGACGCCAATGATTTCCTTCGCATGCGATAACTTTGTATCGAACAGGAAAGAGACACTGTTGCCCCCTTGGGGCAGTCCCGCCTTATTGTCGGGATTTTCATCTTCCGTGAAGAAATCGGAAAGGGATCACGACGGAGGAAATGATCCTATGATCAGATGAAGTCCGGTTTAAGATGAGGTAAAGAGAAGATCCGGGCCGGTTTCTTCATCTCCGGGAATCCCTGGTGGGCCAGGGATAAGGGGAATGCGCCTCAGAAGCCGTCGGGTCGGAAAAAAAGAGACACCTTCTGATAGGGGTGTTTTTCGTGACCCCGGATGGAAGAACGGGGGGAAATGTCTGGCCACAGCTTCAGGAAGAATGCCCGGAAGGACCGCATGTTCCTGGTATGTCCCCGGAGGGTGGAAACGATCCGGATGTCGTTTCGGGCAGGGTTCGATCGTTGTCTGTCTCTGCGTCCGTGGACCGTCAGGCAGTCGCCGACGGAGAGGAGACCGGACAACCGGTCGGAGCGTCCGGAACTGACGACGAAGGTGCTGTGCTCCCTCTGGCGGCGAACATTGTTTTGCGCCAGAACCGAAACGAGTCTTCCGGAGGGCTTCTGGCAGAGGGGGATTCCCCTGGAAGTGAGGGGAACCCGGTCGATCAAAAGGCGAAGGTCTCTGGAGGAATGGGTCGGCTCGATGTCCACGACGATGCCGCCGAAGTTTCCGGATGCTTTCGCCGGAAACGGGAGTACGAAGACCAGAAGAAGGTTCAGAGTGAGAAAAAGAAGTCCGGGCACGATCGGCACATGGGACAGGAGTGTCTTCTCCCTCCGGAAAGATCTCGAAGATTGCATGGAAATCGTTCCTTTCGAAGCTCACGCTTTTGCTTGGATCAAGATATCTCTGTCGGGCGCAGTTTGGGTGCGGCTCCGACTCTTTTTTCTCTACCAGAGTAGTGCGAGGGGCCGAAGTTTCTCCTCTGCAGGAATCACGAAACTGTTTGCCGGAGATCACGTTCCGGCAGCATCCGGTCCAAGTGACGCTGAAGGATCGTCGGGAAGAATGAAGAACACGAGGGAGAAGAGCGCAGCAAGCGGCGAAGGAAGCGGTTGGAAGAGAGGGGTAGACAGAGAAAGCCGCCGGCGGACGATGGTTTGCGGACCATCGTCCGTTTGGTCAGGCTTTCCCGTGTTTGGCGGCAGGGAAAAAGGAGGGCATAACCTTGGGGAGAAGATTGCCGGTGTGGGCTTCCTGCGACAGGGAAGGGTTTCCCGGCCACAGTTTCAGGAAGAATGCCCGGACGACCTGGACCCCTGTGTCTTTTTTGAGAGAGGGAACGATCTGAATGCTGTCCTCGGACTGCAGGGTGGGGGAGGATACCCGATCCACATCGTTTCCGTCGACCGTCAGGCAGTCTCCCACTGTCAGGTTTCGCGGAAGGGGGTCGGAGGGGTCGGGGATCACCACGAAAGCGCTGTGTTCCCTGTGGTGTTCGAACCCTCTGCCCGCAAGCACGGAAACCATTTTCCCCGAGGGTTTCTGGCAGACCGGTACGCCTTTGATCGTGAGCGGTGTCAGGTCGATCAGAATCCGGACGTCCCCGGAAGAGGCCAGTTTCTGAAGGTGAACGACGATGCCGCCAAACAGTTTTCCCGATTTGATTGTCGGGCCCTGTTTTTCATCGACGATGCCGCCAGCGTAGCAAGGCACCGAAAAGGACCCCGAAAGCCCAAGGAAGATGCCGAGAATCAGCTGAAAAACCGGAGCGATGATTCTTTGACTGAATATGTCTTGCGTTTTTCGTATGATGGTCTTCATCGGAATATCTCCTGTGTCTCGATTGATGCACGCAAAATATTTAGCAATGTGTGTGCCAAATTTTAAATATATTATAAATAATAAATTTTTTTTAATTTGTTTGAGAGGGACAACGAATGTTTAGGGGAATGCATCATCGTTGTTTATCGAGTGACAAAAATGTCTTCCTTCCCCGAAGGCACTGCGTCGGATGATTTCTTCCGGGGACGACGATCTTTCCACCCGGTCAGTGCTGCATACGCTCCTGGCGATGGGGTCCGGAAGACTCAAGGTGTATCTGGGGTGGGCGCCTGGAGTCGGAAAGTCCCGCAGAGCCCTTCTGGATCTGGCCGCTCTGAAAAGAAGGGGGATCTTTCCTGTCATCGGGTGGCTTGAGGACAAGGGGCGGGAGGAAATACGGGAACTGGCGTCCGAGTTTCGCTCCGTGCCGCCCCGTAATGTGGTCGTTGGCAGGGAAACTTTTCGGGAAATGGACGTGGATGCGATCCTCCGGGAGCAGCCGCCCATCGTTTTCATCGACGAACTCGCTCGTGACAATCCATCGGGTTCCGGT
>JAKBTR010000121.1 GCA_021844275.1 Nitrospirota bacterium
CCGTTTGCAGGTCAGACCAGACATCTTTCTTTGCCGGAGGGTTCCTGAGGAGATAAGCAGGGTGATAAGTAGGCATAATCCGGATCCCGGGAAACTGTTCGACTTCAAAACATTTTCCCCGAATCCGCGTGATCCCGTCTGTCTGTTTCAAGACAACCTGCGCCGCCGTCTGGCCCAGGAGAATCATATAGCGAGGCTTCATGAGACGGATCTGCGCCTCGAGGTAGGGAAAACAGGCGTTCCTCTCTTCGGGAGAGGGTACCCGGTTTCCGGGAGGGCGGCATTTGACCGTATTGGCGATATAGACATCCTCTCTGGAAAGGCCCATGGCCTGGATCATTTTCGTCAGAAGTTCCCCGGCGCGTCCGACAAAGGGCCTGCCGGTCCTGTCCTCGTCCGCTCCAGGTCCTTCGCCCACAAACATCAGTCCCGACTTTCCGGTCCCTTCACCAAAGACAACGTTATTGCGCGTTTCAGAGAGCGAGCAGGCCTGGCAGGTCCGGGCTTGCTGTTCGAGACCATCCATGTCTCCCGAAAAACCGGAGGGGACAGTGATCCGGGAAATGTTGGTCTCATCAGCCCCCGCCGCAAGAGGAGATTCTCCCGCACGGAGAAGAGTAAAGGAAGGGACATGCCTTTCAAGATATCTCAGATAGGAGGCAATGTCCGCGGAAAAAGCTTCCATTTTCAACTTCCCTATTCGAAAAGAGTTCACAAAAGCCCGTCTTAAGGGCTGGAAGAATCTATGAGAGAGGCTCGAATAGAGTCAGGTCTTCTCCGGAAAGAGGACACGGCGCTCCCTCGAGGATTTGCCGGGCTTCCGGAATAAGGGATGCCAGTTCGTGTGCCAGCAACCCGGCCCGGATCCCATGCTTCCAGGCAACTTCGCCAGCAAGTCCATGAATATACGCACCGGCCAGAGATGCTTCAAACGCATCTCTCCCCTGTCCCAGAAAGCTTGCGATGATACCTGTCAGGACATCACCCATCCCGGCCGTAGCCATATTCGGGGCACCCGTCGGATTGACTGCACCCCTTCCGTCCGGTGAGGCGATAACGGTTCTCCAACCTTTCAGAAGAACGACCGCCCCCGTCATACAGGCTGTTTCGATGGCCACCCGGAGGGGTTCGGACAGGACGTCCGGAACTGTCTTTCCGAGGAGCCGGGCCATCTCTCCCGGATGAGGGGTGAGAACGAATGGACATCCGTTTCTTCTTTTGAGATTGTCTGGCTTTTTCTGAAAAACGTCAAAAATTCCCGCATCGGCGACAACCGGTCCCTGGTATTCGTCCAGAACCGTCCGGACGAACGGCATCGGGATAGTTTCCGGATCCCATCCTGGCCCCATGGCTAAAACATCCGACCGGGCAAAAAGCGCCTCCCGGGGCGAGTCCCCCGATGCGACCATGATCTCAGGGTTCCGCGGAAGAATTTCCCCCTCTGCTTCCGACCAGAAGATGGTTGCCAGTCCGGAGCCCGCACGCAAAGCCCCCAGAGAAACGAGTTCGGCAGATCCGCGTTTTCCAGATCCACCGCCCCAGACCCCGACATGCCCTGCCGACCCCTTATGAAAATAAGGTTTCCTCAAAGGCAACAGCTTTCCGGCCTCCCATGGAGACAGAAGAATTCCGGTTTCTTCAGACAACCTTTCCGGCAGACCGATTGGAGCCACGACCACCTTTCCGGCATGACGGTGACCGGGATCCAGAAAAAGCCCCCACTTTGGGAATCCCAGTGTTACCGTCAATCGGGAATTCACTGCCAAAGGAGAAACCGCACCGGTCTTTCCGTTGACTCCCGACGGGATATCAATCGAAACTACCGTTTTGTCCAGAAGATTGATCCGTTCCAGGATCTTCGCCAGATCCTTCGATAACCCTCCGGAGAGTCCCGTTCCCAAAAGTCCATCGATCAGGAGATCCGCGTGATTGATCCTGTGCCAGGAGGCCGGAGATCCCATAACATCAAAATGAACTCCGAGAACCCCAAGGCGGCGAAGTTCTCTTCGCACGGATTCTCCGCACTGGTCTTCGGGAACAAGAAGAACCGCGTGCAACCTGAAATCCTTTCCGACCAAATCCCGAAGCGCGACAAGGGCGTCCCCCCCATTGTTCCCCTTTCCGACAAGAGCCACGATCTTTCTTGATTCCGGAAAGAATCGTCGGACACTGCGGGCAACCGCCATGCCCGCTCTTTCCATCAGAATCTCTTCTGACAGGCCAAGAAGATCCTTCGCATACCGCTCTGCATCCTGCATCTGGGCAGGAGAGAGGATATTCACGGGAATCCTCCGGAGAGGACAACAAAAGCAACAGCAGTATCTCCGTCATGCGTAACGGAAACCCAGAAATCGCCAGCTCCTCTGGCTTCGATCAATTTCTGTACTTTTCCCGTCGAAAGAACGTAGGGCATCCCGTTCGGGAATGTCAGTGTTTCGATATCTTTCCAGCGCGTCCCACCCTGTAACCCGGTTCCCAGCGCTTTCAAGACAGACTCCTTGACCGCAAAACGACCCGCAAAGTATTGCGGTCTTCCCTTGGACTCCAGAACTTCTTCCCGCGTAAATACCTTGTTCAGAAAGCGTTCTCCAAAGCGCTGGATCAAAGCTTCGATGCGACCTATCGAAACAATGTCCGTCCCGATCCCGCATATAAAACCTGCACTCGGCCTCACGAAAGAATACCCTCCCGGCGCATCAAAGGTGTTTCCCGCCGAATCCTCTCCAGAATCTCGCTCACGGCCTTTTCCAGACCAACATAAAGACTTCGGGCGATGATGCTGTGACCGATATTGACTTCCATCAGGTTGTCGATAGCCAGCACGGGAAGAAGGTTTTCGCGATCGAGACCATGACCTGCCGCAAGGCGAACGGAGCTTTCGGAAATTCTGGCTGCCGCCCAAAAAAGACGTTCGAGCTCTCTCTTCCGCTTCGAAGGATCGCTGGCGTTCGCATATTCCCCCGTATGCAACTCGACCTGATCAACCCCCAGATCTATTGCCAGGTTCATGTCCATTGTGTCCGGAGCCAAGAAAAGGGAAAGCCGGATAGCGTTATCACGGCACTTTTTTACAAACTCTCCAATCTTCCCGCACATGTCCCGACCCAGAACAAGGCCACCTTCCGTTGTCCTTTCTTCACGTCTTTCAGGAACCAATGTTACCAGCGCGGGTCGAACATCAAGAGCAATCGACGCCATTTCATCCGTCATCGCCATTTCCAGATTGACGGGAAGGCCGTTCCAAGCCCTGAGAAGTCGCAAGTCGGAGTCTCGAATGTGACGGCGGTCTTCCCGTAGATGACAGACCAACTGCGCTGCTCCGGCTTTTTTTACAAGAACCGCCGCAGACAGAGGATCCGGCTCGAAACCCTCACGGGAATTCCGAAGAGTCGCCACATGATCGATATTGACCCCGAGTTCCGGGAATATCTGTTTCATTTTATGGAAAGTGGCCCCAAAACCGAAACCGCCTGTTCTTCTCCCCAATTCAGTTCTCGGACAAGACGCAAAATGTCCTCGGAAGTGACTTGATCAATCCACATCTCAATTTCGGAAACCGCGATTTCCCGGCCCCAGTTCAAGAGGTCCCTACCCATTTTGCTCATCCTTCCCCCCGCCGATTCAAGGCCCAGGAGAAGGGAAGATTTCAGCTGGTTTTTGGAACGTGTCAGTTCCCCGGTCGTCAAGGGAACCGTTCCCAATCGTCGCAGTTCATCCACAAGAACGGAGGCCAGCTCTTCCCGACGGGACGGTCGGGTGGATGCCGCAATCCTGACAATTCCCCCGTCGGAAAAAGAGAGGGGGCTCGAAAAAACGGAGTATGCCAACCCCCTTTTTTCACGGATCTCCTGAAAAAGGCGGGAGCTCATGCCGCCACCAAGATGCGTTGTCAATACTCTGAGGG
>JAKBTR010000008.1 GCA_021844275.1 Nitrospirota bacterium
GCAATCTGCTAATATCGACCTTTGTCCGCAAAGCTGCAACAATCAAAAGCGGCGGCGTAGCCAAGTGGTAAGGCAGAGGTCTGCAAAACCTTTATTCGGCGGTTCGATCCCGCCCGCCGCCTCCAACGTGTAAAACCATCTTCTCTCAGAGTTTTTCCGGTTTTCCAGAGCAGCACTCCCTTCCCGCCGGAACCAGGATCCTCCCCTCTCTGAAAGACAGCTCCCGCAACCCGGAAGTCTTCATCTTTCCCGGGAAACTCCCTGTTCCATATCGTCTTTCCCTCCCATCCCTCTTTGAGAGGGCGCTTCCGGTTCCTCTTCCCACCAGATCGCATCCGATGGACGGGCCAGAACATCTCCAATCTCTCCCGTATCGGCCACAACCGGAGTCGAACCGCGCAGGGAACGGCTCGCGGTTTCCTTGACGAACACACTGACAGCGAGCCCGATCATTGCCGCACCCATCAGAAAATAGGCAGGAATGAGACGATCGTGGAATTGCCGGACCAGAAGAGACAACACGAGAGGCGTGGTTCCCCCGAAAACGGACGTGGAAAAATTGAAGGTGATCGCCAACGCCCCGTAACGGACCTCCGTGAAAAAAAGCGATGGCAGCGTCGAGGTCATCGTCCCTTCGAAGGCCGCCAGATGGGCCCCCAGAAGGACCAGCCCCGCAAAGACGATTGTGTTCTGCCCATTCTGGACAAGCAAAAATGCGGGAATCGTCCAGACAAGGAGGCTCACCAGGGCCCCGCGGAGAATCGGGTTTCTTCCCCAGCGGTCACTGGCCGCCCCGACCAGAAACACGACCGGTATCATGATGAGCATGACGACCAGGATCAGGAGGAGCCCCTTCGTTTCTCCATACCCCAGAACGGAGGAAAGGTAGGAAGGCATGTAGGACAGGACCATGTAGTCGATCACGTTATAGAAGAGAACGAGTCCGAGCCCGATCGACATGGGTCTCCAGTGGACCCGCACGAGGTCCTTCAGGGAAACCTTCGACGGACGCTCCTCCGGATTTTTTTCCAGGGATTCGAAAGCCGGCGTCTCCTCGAGCCGGCTCCGGAACCATGCGGAAAAAAGTCCGATCGGGGCCGCGATGAAAAACGGGAGACGCCATCCATATTGGAGCATTTTCTCCGGTCCCAGCCAGGCCGTGAGCGCCGTGACCATTCCCGCCCCGAGAATGAACCCCGTGAGGGTGCCGACCTCCAGGAGGCTTGCCATTCTCCCTCTTCTCTTGTCCGGAGAATATTCGACGACATATGTCATGGCCCCCGCATACTCGCCTCCCGTCGAAAATCCCTGCGCCAGACGGGCAAGAAAAAGGAGAAAGGCCGCGGTCAGTCCGATGGTCTGGTACCCCGGAAGAAGGCCGATCGAAAAGGTGCTGATGGCCATGATGGCCAGCGTGATCACAAGAACGGATTTCCGGCCGATGGCATCCCCCAGTCGCCCGAAGAAGAGCGCACCGGCGGGACGGGCAAGAAAAGCGACCGCAAACGTGGCAAATGAAGCAACGAGCTGGGCGTCCGGATCGACCTGGGGGAAAAAAATCTTTCCGATGGTCACGGCAAGATAGGAATAGATCCCGAAATCAAACCACTCCATGGCATTTCCGACGGCGGCTCCAAAGGCCGCTTTTCGGGCCACGTCCGGGCGGACGACGGCAATGTCCCGTCTTCTGAGCCTGCCCCCCATGCGGTTCCCCCTTTCTTTTTCGCTCTTCCTGGCGGGCGTTCAACCCTCAACACTTCAAAAACAGAATCCCCTTGATTTTTTGATCTTTTTCATCGACCAAAGAACCAAGGGGAGGTTTTCATGCTAACATCGACGACTCATCGCGGCAACCCAAAAATCGATTTTTTTTGTCAAATTTCGAAAAAAAATTTTCCCCCAGGCAAAAAAAACAAAAAATCCTTTAAAAATAAAGGGCATTTTTGCCATCGGGAACAAAAAAATCGGGTTTCAGGTTTGACATTCCGGCCGTCAGTTGCAAAACTAGAAAACATGCACAAACGGTTCGAGCGGTTTTGAACGTTTCCTGGCCGGCGTGTCGCTGGCCGGGGGGAAAAGCTGTTTTTGAAATGAGGGGACGACGGGATGCTTGGCATTCGACGCGTTCTTCAGGGAGGAGAAAAGGCAGCCCGAAGAGTCAAGAGACTTCTGACGGTCCGGAAGAGGAGTTCCGGAGAGAATAAGATCATTTTTTTAAACCGCCCGTTTTACCCGACATCGAACCCCGTTCAACAACCACTCCCTAACCTCTGAGCACAGGTACCACAACAAGAATTTCTCAGGATCGGCCGGATGGCCAATTGTTTTTTTCCGGTGACACGTTTTTCATAAAAGCCTGTCATCCATTCAACATCCTGACCGGACGCCCGTTTTATGAACCATCGTCAAAGGAGGGTCGCCCGTGAACAGCGAAAACATTTCTCCGGTTTTATCGGATTTCCAGGCCCCATCCCGCAGAGAGACGGAAAGACTCTTCCGTTTCCGGACCCCGACGGACCTTGATGGCCAGTCTGTCCACCGACTGATCGCACGTTGTCCGCCGCTGGATGTCAACTCCCTGTATGCCAATCTCCTCCAGTGCCTCCATTTTTCCGGAACATCCATCCTTGCCGAAACCGGAGACGGACAGCTGGCGGCTTTCATCTCCGGATATGTGATTCCGGAAAACCCGGACACGCTTTTCATCTGGCAGGTCGCGGTCGATCCCGTTCACCGGGGCAAAGGCGTCGCCCTGTCCATGCTCGAAGCGCTCCTCGACCGGACGCTTTCGATGGGCGTCCGCTATCTGGAAACCACGATCTCCCCCGAAAACGGCCCATCCCGGAAGTTGTTCCAGAAGCTTTTCTCCCGGAGGAAAGCGCCGTTTTCCAGACGTCCTCTTTTCGGCAGAGAGACGCATTTCGGGGGAGGGCACGACGACGAGGTCCTGTATCGCGGAGGTCCCTTTTCCGCCGTCGGCCCATGACACCTGACACAGGAGGACTCATGAAGATTTTTGAAGAAAACGAATCCGTCGTCCGCAGTTATTGTCGGTCTTTTCCCGCCGTTTTCCGGGAAGCCCGCGGCGCCGAACTGATTTCGACGGAAGGCACCCACTATCTCGACTTTCTCGCGGGCGCGGGCACACTGAACTACGGACACAACCACCCTGTCCTCAAGAAAGCCCTGATCGACTACATACAGGAAGACGGGATCACCCACAGTCTGGACCTCTACACGACCGCCAAGGAGCGATTTATCGAGACGTTCAACCGGTTGATCCTGAATCCCCGCGGCATGGGAAATTACCGCATGCAGTTTACGGGACCAACAGGAGCCAATGCCGTGGAAGCCGCACTCAAGCTTGCGCGAAAAATCACGGGACGGACCAACATCCTGAGCTTCACCAACGGCTTTCACGGTTGCTCCATCGGGGCCCTTGCCGCGACAGGAAACCGTCATCACCGTGGCGGGGCTGGCGTTCCCCTGTCGCATGTCAGTCGCATGCCCTATGCCAACTACTTCGGCGAACAGGTCAATACCATCGCCATGATGGACAAGATGCTCAACGACCCTTCGAGCGGCGTCGACAAACCGGCCGCAGCCATCGTCGAGGTTGTCCAGGGAGAGGGGGGACTGAATACCGCTTCCCCCGACTGGATGCGAAAGCTTGAAAAACTCTGTCGAAAGCACGGCATGCTTCTGATCCTGGACGATATCCAGGCCGGATGCGGCCGGACAGGTCATTTTTTCAGTTTTGAGGACATGGGGATCCGTCCTGACATTGTCACCCTGTCCAAGTCCCTGAGCGGATTCGGACTGCCGCTTGCGATCGTGCTGATGAAAGAGGATCTCGACCAATGGAAAGCCGGCGAGCACAAC
>JAKBTR010000003.1 GCA_021844275.1 Nitrospirota bacterium
CGTTCTTCCATGATGTCCGTTGGGACATTCAACCATCAACCACATGAACCCCGGCTCCTCAAAAAACTGGTCGAGGAAAAGAGGCCCCTCTTCTTCCCACCCGTCCATAATCCTTCCACATTTTGAACACCGCAGCTCCTCTCCACGAAGGTAAGCCAGGCGGATTTGGTCCACTTCTCGATCCTTAAAGGCCTCATTCATCCGATTTCCTCCTGAAATTCATCCTTGTTGGCTCTCAAATTATTATAGAAAACAGGTGAAGAAAATTGTTCCTGCACCATTAAGTATGAGGATTTTTTCAACGAAGAATTTCTTCTTCCCTCCCCTTCGAATTCTTTTTTCCCACTCATTTCCTAATCTTTAATCCCTCTCTCTCTTACCTTTTCGTTCCGTTTATCCTATCAATATCCAACAAACTGTTGTTGACATGTTAAACAAAATGTTGTAGTTTATTTTCAGATCACCTCACCCTGCCGGAGCGCAGCCCAAAAGCCTGGTATCAAGGGGACCAGGAGGGAGACGGGAGATCGGACGTCAGCAAAGGAGAACGAGGATGCTTCGGAAATGCGCCCAGTGCGGCGAGATTCTGATCCGGGAGGAGCTTGAAGATCCGGAGTTTCTGGCTAAGGGACGATCCGATTTCGGCGGCCCGGTCTGTTTCGAATGTTTCGAGGGCCGCGTGCTGGAGACGACTCCGGAAGCGGATGTCATGGAAAAAATCTCAGGAGGCCAGAAATGAAAATAAAAGAGGCAAAGAAGAAGTTGTGCCCGTTTTCAACCCTCACGAATCCCCTGGGGATACTCATCGAATTGCCGGGCCGGGCCGGAGTCTGGTTCAAGACCCGCTGTGTTCCGGAGGACTGCATGGCCTGGATCGAGACGGGCAAGGACGAAGGGGTCTGCGGGATGATTCCGGAACGGAAATCCCGCCCCGCCGAGACTTCCGGACAAGTGCCCGATGAAAACGCCTGAGGAGATCGTCGTCCATATGAACGCCACGCATGATACTGCCGGATCGGATGATCCGGACCTCGTCCGGGTCTGCCTCTGGATCCTGTCCGGGTTGATCCTGATGGGATTCGGAATGGCCTTTCACGGGCATCCTGAAACGCTTTTGGCGTGGAATGCACCAGGAGAATGGAAATGAGCGGAAAGGATCTCCGAGCCGGACGATGCGCCGGGTCCGGAGGACCAGCGCCGCGCACGGGGACCCCACGAGTCCCGGTATCGCAAGCGGAAGGCGCAAGGAAGGGAGGAGGTCTGGAAGGACCGGAAAAAGAGCTGGATTGTCCAATGAACGTCCCTGTTTCTTCTTCGGACTTTCTGAGCCTCTGGGATGTCCTGGCAAAGCCTTCGGGCTGCCGGGAGCTGAAAGAGGCCTGGAACCGGATCCTGGAACATGCGGAAAAGATCGGGGCGGACGCGATGGACACGCTGTGGGACTTCTATCTTGAGAGACTGGGAGAACTGGAAGGAAAAACCGTCCACAGCCTTACCGAAAACAAAAAGGAAAAAAAAATGGGACGACGGACTGTCGGAAATTCGCTGATTGCAGGGGTTATCGGAATCGTTCTTTTGGCCGGATCCATTAAGGCGGCTGATGCGTCTCAACAATCAGTTTCATCCAGAAAAATTTACCAAGTTTTTATAGCCATTAAGTCCCCCGACTTGTCTCACCCATGGAAGTCATTTTTTGAAACATCCTTTGATAAGCGGACCACTTTTCAAAGCGTCAGGGAATTCTCTTCAACGAATTGGTACGGCATTCGGGGATGGGTAAAGGTGGAAAGGGATGGACTGCATTACAAAATTTTTATAAAGGACCAAGGAAAGGCGTCCCAAATTTTTCGAGGTTTGATCGCCGGCAATCGAAAAAAATATCGCATCAATCTCACTGACAAAATTTAGGGAAAGGGCCAGAAAAATATTCCTGGCCCCATCATTACGCCCATATTATTGTCGGTTAATGCTTCTCAACAACCTTGATCATTACTTTGAGATCTTGGGATGGATCCCTATAGAGAACTCTCCATTTTCCAGATTCCGTTTCAAACGGACCATTAAAAACGATGTTACCCCTGAAGATTAACCGAATGTTTTGGGCGATTTTTTTACCGCACTGCCTTGGCTGATCGGAGACAAAATCAAAAGGATATAAACCACCTTCGGAAATTTTATTTTGAGGGGCAGGCAATTCTGACGCACTGATCGGTTGAGAGCCTTGCTTAAATGAATCGCCTCCAGAAACCAACTTTCCACTGGAGAGGACCTTTAAATAATAATTCGGAGCATTGGCGTAGACAAGGGTTTTGCAACCGGAAGAAAAAGTGGCACACGCAGAAAAAACGAACAAACTCGACATAACGATAAAAAATCCGAATCTGGCTCTCATAAAAACTCCTTTCGAAATAGTGGATGAAGGATGAAACCATGGACTCTCTATCGGTCGAGAAGAATGAAATCATTACCTCTAACGCCGGAATAGAAAGAAAGGAGAACCCATGAGCCTGATGGAATTTCTCGAAATCCGGGAGGGAAGGCTGGCCCCGGTCTATAAGGATCTTCTTGTCCCAATCCGGTGCGACTGGTGCGAGGGAGGCTTCGAATCCCTACTGGCCCTTGGGGCCCTCTGGGTCTGCCCGGCTTGCTTCGAGGAGTCGGAACGGAAATGGTCCCGAACGGGAGGGATCCGGAGATGAAGAAGCTGTCCATCAGCCTTGACGACACGACCTACGGACTGATATCGAGGCAGGCTGCCGAATCCCGGAGGAAAGTTTCGCAGGTTGCCATCGAGGCGCTCCTGGCCGCCTTCCCTTCCGACGTCTGCTTGTGCGTCCGGTGCGGAAAGGTGTTCAGCATCGAGTGCGACGAGGGGAGCGTGAGAGAGGAAGGCGCGTTCTGCAACAAACATCTGCCGAAGGAGGAGGAACGATGACCGGCCCGGAATTGAAGGCCCTGCGGAACGGGGCGCGAATGAGCGTGAGGGACCTGGCCAGAAAACTGGACGTGAACATCGCCACGATCTACGGATGGGAGTCCGGACACTATCCGGTCCCCTCAAAACGGGAGGCCCAGTGTCTTCGGATCTTCGGGATCGCCCAGGAGGAGCCATCACAGGTCCAGGCTTCTGGAGCCCCGGCGCACTCCGGTCCTTCCAAGGCGCTCCTTGCTCCGGAAAGTCTGGAAGAGATCCGGAAGACCCTCCGGAATGAGATCGGGAAAGCGAGGCTTGATGAAGAGTCCCTGAGCGCGATCCGGGCCCTGGTCAGGGAGGAACTACAGGAGGTCGTCGGAACCCTCGCAGCGGAGATCGTCCGGGTCGGGCGGATGCTCGAATCGAAACTGGATCCGCTCCGGCTCACCCCCGAGGTGATCGCCTCGGCCAGGGAAGGGGACCGGTACCGGGGCCGCTGCCAGGAAGTGCTGACGGGGAGGAGTTGGTAAAAATAACTGGCTGAAAAATCTGATTTTATGGATCAGGATCTGGTCAAAACGAATATCGGCCAATAAGGACAAAGTCGATGAGTTCTTTTCCACAGAGTTTTCAGACCATTTTTCCCGGGCGAAGCGTCAAAACCCGAGGTTGCAGCGATGTTCTGGAAGATTGAACAGGTCGCCGAATTTCTGGCCGTCACCCCGTCGATGGTGTACAAGCTCAGCAAAAACGGGGAGATCCCCTGCTACCGGTTCGGCCGATGCGTCCGGT
>JAKBTR010000073.1 GCA_021844275.1 Nitrospirota bacterium
ATAGAGACAAAGGTAAAAATAAGTCTTTTTACTGAATTTGTTTTTTAAATTGTATAATAATTTTTATCAATGAGTAAAGGTAAACTTTATACGGTGCGGATGAAGGCGAAATGAAAGATCCGAGATACAATGATCATCCGTTCCGTCGGAGAAGGCAGGGAATGAAGGTCCTCCCTTTTATTCTTGTTCTTCTTGTCAACGCCCTCTTTTTCATGATTCTCTCTCCGGGAACAGCGAATCCGGACCCTCTATCAACACAGTCCGTTTCTTCTGGCTCTGGGGACAGGTCGAACCAGATCGTCGGAAAGGAAGAGACGTCCGGAGGGTATGTTCTGACACTGCCGAATGCGCTTTCCATTGCTCTCAGAAGCCAGCCACAACTGGGAGCGGCCAAAGCCGGGGTGACAAGCGCCAAGGCTGGAATCGGAATCGCGCAAAGTCAATATTACCCCACGCTTGCCGGAAATTCCGCCTATACCCGAGAAACTGGAAATTTCGGGCCCCAGCCAGGTTTCCCCTTTACGATACCCGAATCTCCGGTTTCCTATGATTTTTATCAGGCGTCCTTGACGTTGACCCAGACGCTTTTCGCTTTCGGCCGCAGAAGTTCCCAGGTCGCCCAGAACAGGGCACTCTACAAGGCTTCCCATCAGGGAGCCGCCAAAACGGTCACTGACGTCATTTTTGGTGTTGAAAAAGCTTATTTTAGTGTCCTGAAAGATCAGGAACTCCTGGAGGTTGACCGTCTCACACTGGCGGATTACCGATTGCAGCTCCGGGTGGCCCAGGCGCGTTACAATGATGGGGTGGCGAATGCCTACGACGTTCTGAATGCCCGGGTGAACTTGTCCAACATGGTTCTCACCCAGGTCCAGGACAAGAATCAGTTTCATGTGGACGAATTGGCCCTGAACCGGGCGATGGGGGTCATTGGCCATTCCCCTTACCGGGTCGCTCCTTATCACCCGCAGCTTTCCATCCCCTATACACCGGAACAAGTCGTCGCCATCGCGATTTCCCATCGCCCGGATCTGAAGCAGCTGGACCAGCAGACCATTGCCCAGAAACAGGCCGTTCGATTCAATCAGGCACAATTCATGCCGACGGTCCAGACAGTCGGTGCGTACAGTCTGGACAGTGAATTTTTTCCTCTGGTCTACAACTGGTCGATCGCTACGACTGTCACGATTCCGATTTTTAACGGGTTTTTGAATGTCCAACAGGTGAGACAGTCCAGGGCTCAACTCAAACAGGTCCGTTTCCAGCGGGAGGATTTGCGCCAGGGAGTCATCCAGTCTGTTCTTTCGGACCTGTATACCCTGAAAACGGCGGAGCAAAAAATCCGGGATGCCCAGACGCTTGTTGAGCAGGCGATGCAGAACCTCGATCTCTCAGAGACCCAGTTTCGTGTGGGTACGGGAACGACGGTTGCGGTCACCCAGACGGAACGTGATCTGGCAAAGGCCCGTTCCGACCTTGTTCAGGCGCAGGCCGATTTTGCCATCAGCCTGGCCCAGCTGAAGCGGGATATGGGAATCAATTATGATTTTGACCATAACAGCCTTCCCACCGGAGGGCTGCCTTGAACATTGCCAGGGTTTTTTTGGGTGGGTGCGTCCTGATGTGTTTATGGACGGGGTCTGCCTGGAGCGAGTCTTCCCTGCCGGGACCCGATACTCCTCCTCCGATTTCCAGTGCGTCGTCAGCGCCGGCTCTCGCTCCTGCCCCCGATCACTGGTCTTTTGCCCCGACGATTTCCTATTTTCTTCCGGTGGGATCGGGGGTCGCCGATTACCTGAACGCCGGACTCGGGGTCGGGGGGGAACTGTCCTATTTTCCGGGAGAAAAGCCAGGACAATTCCGATGGATTATTTCCGGAACCTATTTCCAGATGACGCCTGGACCTACCCTCACGATCCCTTTTAGTTCAAGCAACCCTTTTGCGGCGAATCCTTCCACATCGACCCAGCAAATCGGTCCGATTCCCGGGTCTGCAAGCGTCACCGGGTTTATACTGAAAACGGGAATGGCCTGGAACCTTTTGGATCTTATTCCGGCAGACGTCACAGGATGGGGGGCGATTTCCCCCTATGTGCGCATGGATATCGGAATGGCTTCCCTGGCCGCCACAGATGCCGGAAATTTGACGGGCCATCCGTATGGTCTCCTTGTGGATGGCGGAGCGGGAATCGAATGGCATGTGCCTTCTCTTTCCATGGGGGTTTTTGTGGAAATGGATCCGTCCGGGCTGAACGCGAATGGGTCCTTCCTTTTTCTGGCACCTCTGGTTTCCGGTATCTCCCTCTGGTTTTGACGAGAATGTTTCTATGATCGCATGGAGGCTTGGTAAATTATGGATGATGACCGCTCACGCTTTGACTCCCTGGGAGTCTCCCACTCGGTTCCAGGACAAGGGTCCCGGAGAATCTTCTGGATTTTGGGAGGGGCCGGTGTCCTGCTTTTTCTGGCGGGCATCTTTTACACGATTTTCTTTTATATGACACTCCCCAATCACCATGCCCTCCTGGAGGCGGGGCAAAAAGGGGTCAACCAGGTTCCTCTCCCGGTTCCCCCCACGACGCTTTTTCCGGAAAACAACCCTTCACGTCCGTCTGTCATGGAACTTAGGACATCACGGTTCTCGGCGGATATCGTATCGGTCCGGAGGACAGCCGCCGGGCTCGATGTCACGCTTCGTCTTGTGTTCGACAAGGGGACCGATCCGATTTCTCTGGTTCTTTCCTCTCCCCCCCGATGGGTCGACGGAAAGCAGGGTGCTTCCGTCGGAAGTGTCTCCTGGGATCAGAACAGGATGTTCACACCGGGAGAATCGATTGACTTCCCCATCCATTTTCCTGTCCTTCCCCGGACGTCATCTTTCGACCTGTATATCTCTTTTACGGGAGGAAAAGGAAATACGGGAGACCGGTATGTCATGCATTTTATCAATCTGAAATCCGGAGCGGCGGGTGCCTGAAGCCGTTCTGGTGGCCAGGAACCTCACAAAGCGATTTTCCGTTGATCGTCCGCCGGCAGTTCATCGCGTCTCTCTTGACGTGTTTCCAGGGGAGATCCTGTCAATTGTTGGACCGAATGGTGCCGGTAAGTCGACGCTTCTTCAGATGCTCCTGGGGCTTTTGACTCCGGATGAGGGCACAATCCGGATTTTTGGTGTCGATATTGTTCGCCAGAGAAGAAAAGTCGCCCATCTCATGAATTATGCTTCCACGGATTTATCCCTGCCGTATTCTCTCTCCGTCAGGGAAAACCTCGAGGTTTATGCGCTTGTCTACAATTTGCCGGATCCCGGTGAATCGGTTCGAAACATACTCGAACGCTTTTCCCTGCAATCCCTGGCCAAAACAAAAGTCGGGAAACTGTCAACAGGTCAAATTGCCCGGCTTTCTCTTGCCAAGGCACTGATTTCCCGACCGGAAATTCTGTTTCTGGACGAACCGACGGCGACGCTTGACCCCGAAGCCTCAGCCGAGCTTCGGTCTGTGTTGCGGGAACAGGTGGAGTCCAATCATCTGGCTCTGGTTTACACGTCCCACAATATGCGGGAAATCGAACGCCTGTCGGACCGAATCCTTCTGATCGAATCCGGAAAAACGGTTGCCTGCGGTTCCCGGGACGATCTTTACCGCCATTTCGACTGTGACAACCTGGAGGAAGTGTTTCTGAAGT
>JAKBTR010000040.1 GCA_021844275.1 Nitrospirota bacterium
GGAATACAACAAACCCCAGGTAGTGGACTTCAACAGGGAATGCCTGGAGATCATCCGAAAACACGATTGGCCCGGAAACATCCGGGAACTCGAAAACCGGATCCAGAGGTCCGTGATCATCGCCGGAGGGAAATGGGTTACCCCGGAGGACCTCGATATCGGTCTTGATTCCCGGAACCACAGCGCAAGCGCGCTTTCCATGAACCTGACCGGAGCCCGGGAAGAGGCGGAAAAACGGATGCTGGTCGAAGCCTTTGAGCAGGCCCGTGGCAATATCAGTCACGTGGCCCGCATGATCGGCACCAGCCGGCCCACGGTGCACGCCCTGATCAAGAAACACGGTCTGAGCCCGAAGGAGTTCAAGGAGTAAAGGCCTATGGATTTCATTACCTTCACGGTCCCAGAAGAACGAGCCGGGCGAAGAATTTTGAACACAGACAGGATGGGTGAATGCAGATTTTCCGAAGCAAACTGACCTGGTTTCTGGTGGGGATGGCGAGTGGCGTCCTGATGGTCGCCGTGGCGGCGTTTTTCGTTCTGACCTCCCCCGATCTTCGGGAACACTTGAAAGAAACGGTCAAGAAGATCCTGAAAGTTCACCAGACCGTCGCTGCGATCAAGACACTGGAAGCCAAAAGCAAGAACTTGCTCCATCCCGGTATCGTGATCCCCGACGGTTTCCTGCACTACCCTTTCCCCGGAACACGGGTAGAAAAGAATGGGGATCTCCTGACCTGGATCGCCCCTTTGTCTGACCGAATCCAGCTCCAGGACATGCCGCCCGACAATCAGGTCGGGAAACCCGGCAGCTCTTCCCCCATTCATCTGATCGGTCTTCGGGGGGAAGTCCTGTCCTTCCAGCTGGTTCTCCGGTCGACTCAGAGGATACCGGATCTCCATGCCCGATTGTCGATCGATCCGCATACCGCTTCCTGCATCACGACACACCGCTTCCTCGAGCATTACGAGCACTTCACGGCAAGCGACGTCAAATACGGTCCGATCCACCCGCACGACATTCCGGATCCGCTGATCCCCTTCCGGGATCCCTATACCCCCGGGCGCATCATCGTGGCCGATATCCCTGTCACCCCCAACGCAAACCAGCCCGTCTGGATCGATGTCACCTATGCGAGAAGCTGCGCACCCGGAACATACACGGGCATTTTGACCGTTCGTTCCGGTGACCGGGTTTTCCGTAAAACCCCGGTGAAATTCGAAGTGCTTTCCCCTGTACTTCCGGAACACGCCCCCATTTCCCGGTGGATGGAATTGTATGTGAGCCGTTTCTATGGAGGACTGGTCAAAGGGGGGTCACCCACATCCGATCTGGAATTCCAGCGCATGTACCGAAGGACGTTCGTCCTTGCTCATAACTATGGCTTTTCCACGAACGATTCCGGAGGGGTCCATCCGGACATCCGGTGGGACTGGAAAACCGGAACACCCATCTCGGTAGACTGGTCCTCCTATGACAATCTTTACGGACCCATGCTCTCCGGGGAGTTGACCGGCTCTCCTCCCAATGCATGGAGTCTTCCCATCGGGACCTGGTCTTTGGGCATAGGCATGTGGGGAGGTTTTGCCGTCCTGGGCGGACACCCCTCTCCAATTTCTGACTGGAAAGGTGTTCCGGATATCGCGACACAAAACTTGGCCAAACTGATCGTCCGGCATTGGAAAGAAAAAGGATGGCCCATCGACCGGACCTTTGCGTATGTGGCGGACGAACCCGTCCACAAGCTTTATTACTATGCAGACACTTACAAACTCATCGCCAAAGATGCCGACTCCCTGCATAAAGGATCGCCGGATATCCATGTCATGGTCACGGATGTTCCCTACATCACCTACAAGAACCAGGTGGGGCACAAGAAACTCATCATGGTGGGAAAAGTAAACATCTGGGCAGCCGCCGCCGGACAATTCATCCCCTCACGCATGCAGGAACGTCAGGAAAAAGGAGACCATGTCTGGTTCTATCAGGCTGGAGGCCCACCCTTTATAGGACAAAACGACCTCTACTCCCTGGGACCGGGTTTTCGGATGTGGTTTTGGACGGCCTGGAAATACCATGTCAACGGCGTCTTTTACTGGGCCGACACCTTCTGGAACGACAACAAAAAAGATATGAATCCTTTCGTCAATCAGGGGTTGGGAGACGGAATGATCTTGTACCCGGGAACAGAGCTTCATTTTATTGGATATCCGGATATCCAAGGCCCCATCCCCTCAATCCGCATGGCCCAATGGCGGCGGGGATACGAGGACTATCGCTACCTGACGCTCTTAAAGAAAAGCGGAAAAGAGAAAGAGGCTGACCGGACAGTCGATCAGCTTGTGGTTCATGCTCTGGATGATGGGGGCTATCTTCCTTACTGGAGATCTCCTCTTTGGCAAAAACCGGGGGACTGGAGCCACAACCCGCAGGACTGGCACCGGGCGCGCATTGATATGGCAAGGAAAATTGCCGAAAACGCGAAAAGTTGACCATGGCAAAAAATTTTGAATTCCCCGCGACAGATCCCCGCAGTATCACGATTATCCGTTCTTCCAGGGAAATCTGTCTGCAAAATTTTCTCTTCGAATACGCTCCCATAGGGATGGAAACCCTATGGGGGCACTCCTCCCATCCCGTCAAAAGATCTGAAACAAAAATTTCGGGCAACTACATACCTGAAAATACAGACGTCACCGTGTCCTTTGACGGATTGGCCAATAAATTCCCTGTTGATTACTTTCGACTTTTCAGCACGATCACCCGAGTGAGACTCTCTACGTTTCTGGTCGCAGATTCGGCTCACTTGAGCATTCTTCAGACATCGCCAGGGGGGAAAACAACACTTCTCTTCGACCAGAAGATCACGAATTTTTCAGGAAAGCTGTCAACGGACTGGATCGACATCAATAACCTGAATGGCAGCCTCCATCTTCAAGTCATTTATCGAGGCTCCCTGGAAATCAGTCAGACGGCATGGATCGGAGAATCCGAAACAGCAATCCCCTCGCCGTCCACTCTCCTTTCGATCACCGCGTTCAAGAGAGATGAGTTCGTACTGCCCCTTCTGGAATCCCTTTGTTGCTATGGACCACTTTCATTGCTAGATCTAAAGATCCTGGTCGTCGACAATGGCGGCACCCTCGCCCCGGGAAAAATGCCAAATGACCCAAGGCTTCTTTTTGTTCCGCAGGAAAATCTTGGATGCACTTCCGGAGTCATGCGCGCCCTCACCATAGCCCGGGATCTAAACACGGATTTTATAGTCATCGCGGACGACGATATTGTTCTTCCCCCCGAAATGCTCTATCGGCTCCTCATCTTTCAGATTGTGTCAAACAGACCCATCAGCGTAGGGTCCGGCATGCTGACCCTGCAAAACCCAGATATGTTGTGGGAAAAAGGATCCCAGGTACTGAGTTCGGGTCTCAACGCACTCAAGCCTTTACACAAAAGAACCCATCTGGGCAATCCGGAAAACCTCAACTCTCTCTTTAAGGTGGACAATCCCGACTACACAGCCTTATGGCTTATGTCTGCCCCAACCTCCCGCTTATCTTTCTTGCCCGCTTTTTTTATTTATTACGAGGATGTCCTTCAGGGTCTCCTCTTAAAGAAAAATGGAGTCCAGATTGTTGTTCCGCCCCATATTTTT
>JAKBTR010000107.1 GCA_021844275.1 Nitrospirota bacterium
CATGGCGGGGTTGATGCCGCCTATTTTTCTGATCTCTCTGGGTGTGATGGATTTTCTGGGAGCGTCGGTCAACCTGATGAGTCTTGGGGGAATGGCAGCCGCATTGGGTCTTGTCATCGATGACTTCATCGTCGTCGTTGAAGGTGGGAGGTTTCGGGAGCGGCTCCTGCATCTTATGCCTGCGTTCATTTTGTCGGGACTCCTGACGATTGTTGCCATTCTGCCTCTTTTTGGCATCGGTGGTCTGGTGGGTGCCTTTTTCAAGCCACTCGCGGAATCGTTTGTTTCTCTCCTTGCCGTTTCTCTCCTGGTGAACACTTTCGTGACCCCTTTTTATCTCAATTCCCCGGATCAGCCTCATCAGATGCCAAAAAACAACGGGGGCGCAATTTTCTTTCGTCTGAACCCGGGGTACGTTCTTGTTCTTTTAGTTGTCCTCGTCGTCCTGATGGTGATCTCACTCCGGCACCTTTCAACCAATTTCATGCCCCGTATGGACGAAGGCTCATTTGTCCTGAACTTTCACGCACCACCGGGAATGTCGCTCGACGACACGGACCGGATCGTTCATCGCATGGAGGAAAAAATTCTCTCGTATCCGTCGGTTATGGCGACATCGAGGCGGCTTGGGGCAGAAATGGGGTTCTTTATCACGGAGCCGAACAAGGGAGACATTGTTGTTCGTCTTTCTCCGGACCGGAAGGAAAGCATCTTTTCCGTCATGGATCATCTACGGACCTGGATCCATCAGCATGAACCCGAGATGGACATCGACTTTTCCCAAGTTCTGGAAGATGCTTTGGGGGACTTGATCGGGGTCCAGGCCCCGATCGTGATCCAGATCCACGGTCAGAACCGAAAAGTTCTCCTGGACTGGGCTCCCAGGATTCAACGGAAGCTCTCCCGCGTTCAGGGAATTGTCGATCCACATCTTTCTGTCCGGCCAATGCTTCCGGCTCTCGATATCCGGGTCGACCGGGAAAGGGCCGCCTTGTTCGGGCTTACGCCGGACTCGGTCGTCCGGGACCTCCGTACCGATATCCTCGGTGCCCGGGCGACGACCCTGATTGCGAACGGCATCCCGGAAAATGTCCGGGTCGTCTATCCGGGAGCGTACAGCCCCGATCAGGCCAGTCTTGAACGGATACCTCTGGTTCTTCCCTCGGGAATACTTCCCTTGTCCCAGGTCGCTGTTGTCCATCACCCGCCATCGGACTTCGAAGAGGAAGACCTCAATCTCTCTCCCGTTCTGACGATCGAAGGAAGACTGAGGGGAAGAAATCTCGGAAAAACGATCGGGGAGATAAGAAAATCTCTTGCCAGTGTTCCCCTGCCCCCGTCCGTCTGGTTGACATACTCCGGTGCCTGGGCCGAAGAGCAGAAAAGTTTTCGTGATCTGTCCATCGCCCTTTCTGGTGGGTTTTTGCTTGTTCTGACATTACTCATAGGCGTTTTCCGAGGCTGGAAATCTCCTCTCGCCATTTTTCTTGCCATCTGTTTTTCCTTGACGGCCGCGCTCTTTTCCTTGACCCTGACGAACCATTCGCTCAATATTTCTTCTTTTGTCGGACTGATTCTGGTTGTTGGAATTACTGCCGAAAACGCCTTTCTTGTGGCCTGGCGCTTCAGGGATGCCCGGGGAACTCTGAAAGAACGGCTGGAAATCTCTGTCAGAGACCGGTTCTTGCCCCTGGTCATGACTCATCTGGCTACGTTTGGAGCGCTACTTCCACTTGCTATCGGGCAGGGTGCTGGTCTGGACATGGAGCGTTCCCTCGCCGTTGCCGTTATGGGGGGACTCGCGGGCTCCTTCCTGTCTTCCACCTTTCTCATCCCGTCGATCCTGACGTTTCTGGAAAAGACGGGTCATGACCCGGAAATGGAGGGGATGTCATGAAATCGCGAAGAAGTCCCCTGTGGCCTCATCTGTTGGTTTTTCTGCACCCTTTCCTCGTTCTTGTTTTTGTGGGGGCTTGCTCCCGAAAGCCGGAGAGTTTGCCCCTCGAGCCATCACCGAAAGACATTCCGGTCAAAACGGTTCCTGTACGGCCGGGAACCCTGAGCTCTTTCCGATCCATCCCCGGGAGGGTTACGTTCGATCCGCACTATTACCGCAGGGTGATGGCCCGGGTTTCTGCGATTTCGACCGTGCGACTGCGTGCTTTTCCAGGGGACCACGTCCGAAAGGGAGAAGTGGTGGCAGTGCTGAAGAGCCCGGATTTCCTGACAGCAGAATCGGAATTGGTCAGCATACTCAACAATCGTGGAGGACGATTGACTCCTCACGACAGTCTTCTGTCACTGGCAAGATCCAAACTGGTTTATATGGGAGCGTCGGAGGAAGAGATCCATCGTCTGCTGGGAACACGAAAACCGACCGATCGCTATGAAGTCCGCTCACCGATCGACGGGATAATCGTCAAGACGGGAGAAATCGAGGGAAGTCAGGTACATCCGGGCGATATCTTGTTCGAGGTTTCGGATCTCCGCCATCTGTGGGTCAAGGCCTTTATTTACCCCGGAGAGGAGGGGCATATCACGAAAGGAAGTCCTGTCTGGATTCGGACACTCCATGATCCAGGCCGTAAAGTATCGGCAAGCATCAAGGAGGTGTCGCCCATGGTCGATCCTTTGACTCGAACGATTCCGATCCGGATCGCCCTTTCCAATACGGATTTGAAGCTTGAACCCGATTTGTGGGTGTCTGTCCTGATTCCTCGTCCAGCCCTCGGGAAAAAAAAGAGTTTTATTGTCCCATCCCTCTCTGTTTTTGAAAGCCGCTCCGGCCAGTTGACGGTTATGGTGCGTGACAGCTCCGGCCATTTCCGGCGCGTCCGGATCGTGACCGGTGCAGCAGACCAGGGGGAAACTTCTGTTTCCGGCGATTTCCAGCCGGGAGATCTGGCGGTGACTGTCGGTCTGAACAGGGTCCGGGCCATCGTGAAATGATGATCAGCGATCGGAATGAAGGTTGTATTATGGAAATTCAGGAAAAACGAATCCGATTGTGCATAAAATTCAGAGCACGTTAGAGCAAGCCGGTGCCTGGAAAACGAAACGTTTCTCCGTGCATCCAGGGTTTCGGTTCGGCGGTCAGTCCCATGATTGTTCGGGCGAGGGATTCCGGGTCAGGAAAGCCTCCGAGGGTGTTTTCCTTCATTCGGGAGAGAAGTGGCTCGGGAACATGCGGAGTAGATTCTCCTGGAATATGGACGATTTCAAGATTCAATAAACAGGTCCTGGTAGCAGAGATGCTTCGGGCATACTCTTCGAGCATTCCGCGAAGACCTCCGAAATAGACTCTGGCCTGAAGATAACCGTCAGCTTTGATGAGAGAAAGACAGGGAAGAACCGTCAAGACCGAACCTTTGTCGAGTACTGGAAGACAAAGCTCGAGAATGGCCTTGATTCCTTCAAGGGCTTTTAAAAGGCCTGTCATCTCGCCGTAAGAGAGGGGACGCTTGTTTTGGGCGAGAGTCGGATGGGCAAACAGAATCAAAGCCCTCAGCTTTTCTCCTTCGATCAGAGGAGAAAGGGCCTTCAACCCTTCAGCCACATCCAGAATATCAAGATGTGTCCACCGGATCATTCCAGTCTCCACAAAGTCCGGGGAAGGGCGATGGGTCGTATTGACGATGGTTGCACCA
>JAKBTR010000065.1 GCA_021844275.1 Nitrospirota bacterium
CTCCGTCGCAATCCCGGAAATGGCAGAGAGATCAAAGAACGCAGGAATTTGTTGCTTTTCCGTCATGAGAACTCCTCCTTGTTCCACGTTAACGTCAAAGGTCTTTTTCATCTTAACAATGCATCGTGTTCAATGCATCCCCTTCGCAAGGAAAGGACGGGGGAAATCCCCCGTCCTTCAAACCCGGTGGACGGTTTCGTATGGATGGGCCGTCGGTCCGGCTCTGTGTGCGGAAAAGGGGGAGGGTGCGCGAAGAAAGGCTGGACAATGATGAAAAAAGCGTTGGAAGAGTCCACCGGGGATCAACAGGACAGGCGGGGCCTTCCTCTCCGAAGGGGCCTGCCCTGTTTTTCCGTGTTGCACTGGCAGGGACCCTGTCCCGAAGGTCCCTGGCCTCTGTTATACGAAAAGATTCTGGAAAAATGATGGAAGAATGGTGAGACCACCGTCACAATGCTTCAGAGACCTGTGTCCTCATTGCGCCGTTCGGATATTCCAGAGAGAGAGAGGCATCGCGACAATCCAGTCCCAGGAGTTGGCAAGATAAACCGTTCCTCCGACAATTGTGGGACTGATGATTCCCATGCGACCGCCCACCTTTCTTTTGCTCAGCTCTTTCCCGGTTTCGGGATCAAGAACATACACATGATCTTCTCCGGCAATAAAAAGACGCCCGTCAACAAGAGTCGGGGCAGAACGGGAGGAAGACATCCGGCTCCATCTCCAGATGCGTTTTCCGGTAAACAGATCCCGTGCTTCATAGTCGCCGTTGACAGGAGAACCGACATAGACGACATGTCCTGCGATCATGGGAACACCCCCCTTGAACGCCGGTGGGCGGGGGCCCCGTCTCATCTTTTTCTCCCAGAGAACCTTCCCGGTCTTTGCATCGAACGCGACGATCACCGGTTGAAGGGTCACCTCTTTGCCTTTTCTTTCGGGCCGGGTCACGGTATCCATCACAACGACTCCCCGTGAAACAGCGGGAGACACGTCCCCCATTCCCGTATTCGCCGCTCCTCGAATCGACCGGCTCCACAGCACCTTGCCCGTTCGGGCATCCAGGCTGTAAAGACGTGGAGGGATCGCCATCGCCAGAAAAATTCTTCCGGAAGAGTAGGCAGGACTGGACATGTTGTCGTTTCCTTTCAGACGTGTCGTCCACAAGGACCTTCCCGTCCGTCTGTCCAGCGCGTGCACGCTTCCGGAGCCTGTCGCAAAGAACAGGACATTTTTATGGACGGCCGGGGTCGGCATCGCTTCTCCAAGCGATCCGTGATGCCAGAGAACATGCCCGGTTTTTCGGTCCAGGGCATAGATCCCGTTGTAACTGACATCCATCCCGCGAACCGCAAATCCTGTCTTGCGATAACGGACGACGTTCGCGAAGTTGAATCCGACTCCCCCCGCAGACAGATAGACGAATCGCCCTTTGACGATCGGGTTTCCCATGAGGTGATTTCCGACCGGGCTGGTCCGCCAGATCAGCTGTCCGGTTCTGGCGTTCAACGCGTAGGCAAACATATCATCCGATTCCGCATAAACGATCCCGTCCACAACGGAAACGCCCAGAGCGTTCCCGTAAAACTGGGTCTGAACGGCCGCCGCTTCGATTTTTCCGTCCGTGCGGGTACCGAACGGATTTTTTTCTTCCAGTGGCCAGGCACGGGCTTCCGCAAAGCGCCACCCAACCCCGTCATAAAACCAGGAAGGTCCGCCTGCCTTTTGATGAAATGCGGCGTTGTGCTCCGGGTTTTCATTCATCTGCTCCCAGGAAGAGGGGCCAAAGAATCGGTCTTCCCCCACCGGAGCGTTCTGAGGCAGATAAACTCTGGAAAAAGGTCCCCCCGGAGCGACCGGTAACGTATCGGCAACAAGAGGCGTCTTTCGTCCCCCCAGGAGCAGACAGCCAACGAAAAGCACCAGAACGATCGAGTTTATTTTCTGTTTTTTGGCATTCTCCACATTGCACCCCGCACTTGACGCCTGCCCCATAACAGAGACGAAAAACGGGCATCTCAAAAAGAAATGCCCGTCCTGGTTCACTCTTTTTCAGGCCGTCCCGTTACATTCGATGACCGCCCCCCATCATTCCATGATGCATCATCATCATTTCCCGCCAGAGTTTTTTGACTTCCTCATACTGCTTCGGCGAGAGAATCAGATGCGCCTTGGAAACCATGTCGGCATAACTGTGCATGATCACTTTCTTGTGTTCAAGAATCTTGTCCATGTCTTTCTTCACTTCGGAAGTCTCGATTTTCCTGTGCATCATGTCGTTCATGATATCGAGATGCAGGACCTTGATGTCGGCTTTTTCCATGATGACCGTCTTTCGGAAAGACTCCTTGAGCTTCATCAGACGACTGACCTGATCCCGGGACAATCCCAGACGGTCCTGATTCATCAGATAAAAGGGAATCGGTCCACCGTGCATCATCATACGCATCATCATCCGGTGGTGATCCATATGGGCTTCTGCCCGGGTCACGCCGGAAAATCCGATCATTCCGACCGCCATCACAAGAACGGCGAGGACGGCCACGACTTTGCTTCTGAACATGTTCTCCTCCGTTTCGTCACGAAAAGGAATGTCACGAAGGGAAAACGACACACTTCCCCTCACTGCTCCTCCTATTTATTCCACACAATTCTGGAAAAATGATGGAAAGAGAGAATCCCTCCTAAACCGGAAGTTCGATCAGAAGTTCGGTACCGGTCTGGTCGAGTCCCGCCTCCTTCAGATTTCGGACGGAGAGGGATCCTCCATGAACCCGCACGATTTCGGCCATGATGACCGACCCGAGACCAAGAGAAATTTCCGAATCGGATAACGTCCGGTCGATTGAAAAACGTCTTGTCCGGCGTTTTCCGAAGATCGCTGCTTCTTCCGGCTCAATTCCCGGACCGTCATCCAGAACCCGGATTCGCGCGCGGGAAAGGCCCTCTTCGGATTTGATTTTTTCAATCGACACCTCGACGGACGTCGTTGCGTATCGACGCGCATTTTGCAACGCGTTCCGAAAAAGTCTCTTGAGAAGGATCGGATCTCCGATGATCTTGAGCGGCTTCTGATCCGACAAAAGCCTGCTGGAAAGGGATCTTTGCTTTTGGGGGTCCTTGTCTTCCCGTTGCATGATCTCGGTTTTGAGGAGTTGGGTGATATCGACTTCTTCCGCCGTCTTCCGGTATCGCGGATCGCCGACTTCGGCAATAAAGAACAGGTCATCAATCATCCGGAGAAAATAGTGGCTTTCCGCCTGGATAATCCGGACGAACTTTTCCCTTTCCTCTTCCGACATGACTTTTCCGTGCGACAGGAGAGTGTCGACGGCGGCCCGCAAACTCGTCATCGGTGTTCTCAGATCATGGCCCAGCTCCTGCAACAGTTCCTGCCTGGCCCTGTCCGTCTCTTCGACCCGGGCCACCAGTCGTTCAATCGCATCCGCCATCCGATTAAAATCGGTCATGAGACTTCCCGCTTCGTCCAGACGGGAAATCGGAAATCGGGCCTTCAGGTCCCCTTTTTCAAGACGACCCAGAACATCCTTTGCCTGAAGGGATTTCTGGCGCAGGTAGACGAATGTGATCAACAGACCGGCAAAGGCGGATGCCGCCATCGTTCCG
>JAKBTR010000115.1 GCA_021844275.1 Nitrospirota bacterium
ATCCGAACAGCTGGCGGCCGTCCATCGCGACTCCCTTTCTGATCACCTTACCGACTTCGACCTGGTTGGGAACGCCGGTCCCCAAAGGTGGTCTGCCTCCTCTTTCGGTTGTTCCTTCTACACATTTTGGTTCCCTGGCTTTGACAACGGGGCTTTTTGTCCGGAAAAACGCAAAGCCTTTCCGATATATTGCGGATTTTTTTTACACGTTCAACTTCCCAACCAATGGAATTCCGCCCGGGAGAACGGTGCAACAACAAATACAGTATGGGGATCTGGCCCAATATCGTCTGGGAGTGGAAGATGTTTTTAACGACACGACGGGATTCGGAGGGATTCTGGAATTTGTTGGATTGTCGGGCCTTCCTTTCAGCATCGACGGAATCGGACCATCGCTCAAGCCGACAAACTTTAATCTGATGGGCCTCCAGCCGACGATCGAATATGATTTGACCCCCCGCCTGATGTTCTCTGCCGGTGTGCTTCTTCCCGTGTTCGGAAACAATGAGTACATGGCTGTAATCCCGAACTTCTCTCTCTGGTATTACTGGGGAGCCGTGGACGGGAAGCTGATGCCAAGATAGTCCGGTGCTGGATGAATAAACCCCTTTGCGTTACGGGTGCGGGATTACATATAATCGAACAATTATGAAAACATACACCTTGCCTGGAACGAATGAAAAAGAAACAGTCGTGCAGAACATGTTTACTTCTGCCGCTACCGCCTATGACATCAACAATACCGTTCTGAGCTTCGGTCTCCATCATCTCTGGAAAAGGCTTACGATTTCCCTGCTCGATATTCGAGAGGGGCACACCGTGATCGATCTTTGCGGAGGCACGGCAGACCTCTCCCTGCTCGCTGCGATGAAATCCGGAAAGACCGGGCACGTCCTGACGATGGATCTGAATTTTGCGATGCTTCGGATCGGTCTGGAGAAGGTGAGGACAAAACAGGAAAAGGCTACCGTCGCGGTTGTCCAGTCGAATGCCGAATTCCTGTCCCTGAAGGACTCATCCGTCGACCGGCTCGTGGTGGGTTTTGGCCTGAGAAACGTATCCCATCTGGATGTCGCCTTGTCGGAAATCTGCCGGGTCCTGAAACCGGGAGGGCGTTTTGCCTGTCTCGAATTCTCGACGCCTGTGAACGGCATCTGGCGTCAATTATACAAGTTCTATTCTTTTGCCCTGCTTCCGTCGATTGGAAAAATCATATCGGGGGATCAGACAGGCATTTATGAATATCTTCCAGCATCGATCGCCCGTTTTCCGGACCAGGAAGCTTTCTGTGCCATGATTCGGAAGGCAGGATTCCGGGAGGTGTCTTACCGGAATCTTTCGGGGGGTATCGTTGCAATTCATGTGGGAGTCCGATGATATGTCCATATCTTCACCGCTGTCGGCAGAGCAGGTTGTTCCGCTCACGGTTGCCCCCGCTTCGCCTTCTTCTGTCCTGAAAAAAGTCCTTTTCGTCTGGCTTCCGGTAAGTCCCATCTTCCCTGTCGGGATAGGTTATCTTGTCAACTGGCTTCACCGTCATCACCCGGAAGTGACGATTTCTGTTCTGGACCTTACCCAGGTTCCTGAAAGTGCTGTCAAGCGGGAACTGGCAAAAAAGATTTCCGATTTTCAGCCGGATCTTCTCGCTTTTTCCTGGAGGGATGTCCAGATTTTTGCTCCGCACGAAGGCGACAATTCCCTCCGGCGGGCTTTCGAATTCTACTATTCGCCGAACCCTCTTGTGCGGGCAAGGGCAGCACTTGACGGTATCCGGATGGTCTGGAAATACAAGAACGAGTTCAATAAAAAGTTGCGCCTGATAAAGGAAGGGATCCGGCTGGCTCCCAAAGCCCGGGTTATGGTGGGCGGGGGAGCTTTTTCTGTTTTTGCCGATCAGATCATCAAACTTTTGCCTGAAGGGGTGATCGGAGTCGTCGGGGAAGGCGAAGACGCCATCGTCAAGATCGTCGAAGGGCGTCCTGTCGATGATGACCGGGTCATATACCGAAAAAACGGCAAGACTGTTCGGGGAAAAAAGGAAGGAGGAGTTGCCATCCGCAGCGCGCCATACAACCTTCCTTACCTTGAAAGCGTTTTTGAAGGCCATGAGTTTTACCACCGGACGATGGTCGGGATTCAGACCAAGCGCGGATGCCCTTACGGTTGTTCCTTTTGTCTCTATACCTATATTGAGGGGAAGCGCGTCTACTACCGGGATCCGGAAGATATCGTCAACGAAATGCGCCAGTATTATGACAGGTGGGGTATCCGGAACTTCTGGTTTGCCGATGCCCAGTTCATTCCAGGGGTCAAAGCCATCCCGGAAGCGATGGATTTGCTGAAAGCCTTGCGGGACAGCGGGATGAAAATCAGTTGGAGCGGATACATCCGTACAAGCCTCATTTCTCCGGAGATGGCCCAGCTGATGGTGGAGTCCGGTATGGGAGACCTTGAGGTTTCCGTGACTTCCGGTTCCCAGGAAATTCTGGATTCTCTCCGGATGGGATTCCGTCTCGACCAGCTCGTCGAAGGATGCCGCAATCTCCGCGATGCCGGTTACAAGGGCAATATCATTCTCAATTACTCCCTGAACGCGCCGGGAGAAACGGAAGAAACACTTCGGGAGTCTATCCGCTCCTACGAATCGATTTGTTCCATCTTCGGCGAAGATCGGGTTTATCCGATGGTGTTCTTTCTGGCGGTCCAGCCACATACGGGTTTTGAAAAACGGCTGATGAGGGAAGGTTATCTCGAGGAAGACTATAATCCGATTACCTTGAATCCGGTGACTATCCGCAAGCTCCTCTATAATCCGGGCCATTTGGGAAAGATGATTGCCAGAGCTTGTCTTTTGGCATGGGACGAAGAGCCGATGAAAATAGGGCGAGCTGTCATGCGTGAACTCACTTCGGTTTTGGGTCGAACCTCAACTCCTCGCCCTTCCTCTCTCGAAGTTCCGAGTCCTTCATAGGTGAAACGGGAAACGGTCGTTTACCGCGAAGGAGTTTCAGGGTGGGACACTCTGAAAGATATTCCTCCGGGTATGCGACTTCTTCTGGGTATTGATGGTTCATTGACACGGGCGCTCGAATTCCTTGGGTGCGGACCGGTTACTGTTGAAATACTCTTGCCTCCGTCTCCGGAATCGCGTCTTGTTTATTTATGCCTTCCGCATCTGGGGCCTGTCGTTCAGGCGTTGACACGTATTCCTGATCCCGTTTCTCCGGAAGACCGGGAGATATTGCTGGACCCCCGCCCGATCGGGCCTGCCTTGTCAAAGAAAAGGGGGCCATTGGTCAGAGAAGGGCTGACTATCCTGCAATCATCAGGGTCTGAACATCTCTCCCCGGAAGGACAATGGAAACAAGCCTTCCTCTGGAGCAGGGTCTACGATCTTGTCGCTACCCCCGGGCCAAGACTGACAATCCAGGAATGGTTTCTTCCCCGCTTGGAGGATGTTTTGGAAGGAGTCCGGATCCCGTGAAAACCTTTTCGGCCATCCTTGACCTTATCCGGTTTCGCCGTCCCGTCGGAACCTTCCTTCTCTTCATGCCAGCATTATGGGGCCTTTTGGCTGCATGGGGAGGGAGACCCCCGTTTTCCATGGTCCTGTTGTTCGCCGCGG
>JAKBTR010000021.1 GCA_021844275.1 Nitrospirota bacterium
CTTGACTTGCCAATCTGTCAAGAGGGAGGTGAAAAATAGTTAAAAAGATTCTTTTCCAAGAAAGAGGATGACAAGTTCATTTTTCTTTATCTTCCTTGTCCTGCATGCGATTTCTAAGCGTAGTACGGCTTATTCCCAAAATCTGTGCTGTCTTCTGACGATTTCCTCCGGTAATGAGCAAAGCTTCCGAAATCAGGACAGAGGCCAGAATTTCCTGAAAGAAGTTGAAAACACCCCCAGGCCAGTCGCAGGACCGCTCAAGGACCGGACGCATCCTCCATCGCAAGAAATCTTCAAATCCATCAGGAGAACATTCAACGGAAAAAGTCTGATCAAGAAAATCTTTCCATCGCTGGAGAAGAGCTTCCCCTTTTCCGAGAAGGAAAATCCCTTCTTTCGATGTTCGGTACAAATCGATTTCTATGGTTCCTGTATCGACCAGTATCAGACCTTTTGAGACAGTTTCCGCCTCCATTGACGTCTTCCACTGAAATTGATACGGACCAGATTTTCCGAGTTCGGCCACCATCCTGAAAAGGTCTTCCGAAAGGGTATACACGGACACAATTCTTGCATCCGACTCTGAATTCCGGGAAGCAGAAGAAGTAACCATGGTCACTCTTCCTTCTTGAAGAGAAATTCATTTCCATCCCAGTCGATCAAAATCTTTTGTCCTTTTTCAAACTTTCCCGCCAGAATCTTTTGCGCAAGTGGGTTCAGGACATGGTTCTGAATGGCTCGACGAAGCGGACGGGCCCCAAAAACGGGATCATATCCGACATGCGTCAGCTCATCTTCGGCAGCCTGTGTCATTTCCAGGTCAACGCCCTGGTCTTTGAGGCGTCTATTGACTTCCCGGAGCTGGATCTCGACTATTCGGGCAATTTCGTGCCGGGTCAACGGATGGAACACGATGATGTCGTCGATGCGGTTCAAAAACTCGGGACGAAACGTCCTTGCCAAAACTTCCTGAACTTTTTTCCTCGTCTCCTCCTCATTCAGTCCGGCCCTCTCCCGGATAATGTCCGAACCGACGTTGGAGGTCATGATCACGACCGTGTTCCGGAAGCTGACGACTCTTCCCTGACCGTCTGTCAGTCGCCCGTCGTCGAGAACCTGAAGGAGAATGTTGAAAACATCCGGATGGGCCTTTTCAATTTCATCGAGAAGAATGACTGTAAAAGGACGCCGCCTGACGGCTTCCGTCAGCTGACCGCCTTCTTCATAGCCGACATACCCCGGAGGGGCCCCGATCAATCGGGAGACAGAGTGCTTTTCCATGTATTCGGACATATCGATGCGCGTCATGGCCTGATCGCTGTCGAACAGGAAAACGGCCAGGCTTTTGGCCAGCTCCGTTTTTCCGACTCCGGTGGGCCCCAGAAAGAAAAAGGATCCCAGAGGACGATTCGGATCCTGAATTCCTGCCCTTGCGCGTCGGATCGCGTTTGAAACGGCTTCGAGAGCCTCTTCCTGTCCGACGACCCTCTCGGCAAGACGCTCCTCCATATGGAGAAGTTTCTGGACCTCCCCCTCGAGCATTCGGGAAACAGGGATCCCCGTCCATCGGGAAATCACTTCGGCGATATCGTCTTCTCCGACTTCCTCCTTCAGAAGGCGGTTTCCCCTGCTTTCTCCTTCCAGCTCGGACTGGGCCGTTGCGAGTTTCTTTTGAAGGTCGGGAATCTGGCTATACTGAATTTCCGAAGCCCGATCATAATGACCCTCGCGGATGGCGACTTCCGCATTCTGACGGGCCTCTTCGATCCGGACCTTGAGGCTCTGAATCTCCTGGATTCCCTTCTTTTCGTTATCCCATTGAACCTTTAAGGTTGCAAAACGGGCCTTCAGGGATTCCAGTTCGTTTTCAACTTCTTTCCGCTTGCTTAACGTTTCCGGCTCTTCTTCCCGGGAAAGAGCCATTTTTTCAATCTCCAGCTGCCGGATTCTTCTGTCGATCTCATCAAGTTCCTTGGGAAGACTGTCGATGGCAACTCGCAACTGGCTGGCCGCTTCATCGATCAGATCGATAGCCTTGTCCGGAAGGAATCTTCCCGTTATATAACGATGGGAAAGCGTCGCTGCCGCGATGATCGCAGAGTCCCGAATCCGAACACCATGATGGATTTCGTACTTCTCTTTCAAACCACGCAAAATGGCAATCGTATCCTCTATGGAAGGTTCTCCTACAAAAACTGGCTGAAACCTTCTCTCAAGTGCAGCGTCCTTCTCGATATTCTCCCTGTATTCGTCAAGAGTCGTGGCCCCGATCGCACGAAGCTCTCCCCGCGCAAGCGCCGGTTTGAGAAGGTTCGATGCATCCATGGCGCCACCTTCCGTGGCTCCAGCACGTACAATGGTATGCAGTTCGTCAATAAAAAGAATGATTTTTCCTTCCGAACCGGTAACTTCCTTGAGGACGGCCTTCAGTCTTTCTTCAAAATCCCCCCGGTATTTTGCCCCGGCGATCAGGGAACCCAAGTCCAGCTGGAAAACTGTCTTTTCCTTCAGGCCTTCCGGCACATCCCCGGAAACAATTCTCTGGGCCAGTCCCTCGACGATCGCTGTTTTACCGACACCGGGGTCTCCGATCAGAACGGGATTATTTTTCGTCCTCCTGGAAAGGACTTGTATAATGCGACGAATTTCCTCATCACGACCGATTACCGGATCAAGCTTATTGGAACGGGCCATTTCCGTCAGATCGCGACCAAATTTGGCTAGGGCCTGATACTTGTCTTCCGGATTCTGATCGGTCACTCTTTGGTTACCCCGAACATCCGTCAAGGCTCTCAGGATTTTTTCCCGGTCGAGGCCAAGGGCTCGAAAAAGCTTTTCTTCCGGTCCCCCGAAATCCGAAAAAGCCAAAAACAGATGTTCGGTGCTTACATAATCATCCTTGAACGATTTTGTCTCTCCTTCTGCCTTGTCCAGCAGATCAGAGAGACGTTTCGATAAATAGGGTCCAGACTGGGCTCCCGCACCACTTACAGAGGGCAGGAGAGCCAGTTGTTCGTCTATCTTTTTCTGGAACTGCCCCCGGTCAACTCCAAGCTTCTGAAGGACGGGAAATACCACTCCATCTGTCTGGGCAATCAAGGCCGACAAGAGATGGAAAGGTTCGACCTGGGTGTTTCCCTTGCGTCTGGCCACATCGACGGCCAATTGAAGAGCTTCCTGCGATTTGATCGTCATCTTTTCAACGTTCATGCGAGCATCCCCCTCATATCTTTGGTCATCCTGATACTCCGGCTGGTATCAACAAACGGACACTCTCCGAGATTTCAGAAACCCAGGGAAAATCGATAAAAATTGCCTTTTAATCACGGCTGATCAGGCAAATGATTCTTTTTTCTGGCCTGAGACAAATGCCAGTGGATCTGCTTTTTCAGGTGGAGAATAATTTCTATTCCCGCCATGTTGACACCCATTTGTCGTTTGAGAACGAGAATGAAAGCAATCGTTTTGACCGCCGTCGAATCATAAAAGTATTCCCCCTCTTTCCTGCAGGGAAACACGAATCCTTCATCCACCATGATGCGAAGTTCTTGGCTGCGCAGGGAAAAGGTTTCAAGAATCCAGTCGGACGTGACATCGTGCTCCGGAATTATCAGGTCCCG
>JAKBTR010000033.1 GCA_021844275.1 Nitrospirota bacterium
GGAATGGCATCTCCCTCTTCGAAGCGGCGCCCTGGACGTTCCTGCGTCCGGGCGATCGCCGGACACGAAAGTCTTGTGGGCATGCAAGAAAGTGGGCGAACTTGCTCTCTATCTGAAAGATCTCGGGCTTTTACCAGGAGAATGGTTTTACCTGACCGTGGAGCTCTCTAACGGGCAGGCTCTTCTCGATCAGTGCCCGCGGGGAAGGGCTCTTCCCGTCCGGGTTCCGGACGAACGGTTTGCACAGTCTGTCTGGAGGGTGTGATTGCATGGAAGTATCTGGCTTCGACAGTCGAGCGACCCTGGTCATGGTTCTTCACCACCATCAGCCGGTCGGAAATTTTCCAGAAGTCTTCCGGGAGACTTACGACCGTTGTTACCGTCCGACGCTCGAGCTTCTGGAGGATTTTCCCGATATCCATGCGTCGATCCATCTGACGGGCCCTCTTCTTGTGTGGATGGAGGAGAATGCGCCGGAGTATGTCGAACGTCTCGTTCGCCTTTCAAAACGACAACAGATCGAAGTGATCGGGGGCGGTTTTTACGAACCGATTCTTGCCATGCTTCCCGCCTGCGATGCACGGGCGCAGGTGGAGCGGATGAACGGGTGGATGAAGGATCGTCTGGGTTTGACGACACCGGGCTTCTGGCTTGCGGAAAGAGTATGGCAAACCGATTTGCCGGCGCGTCTCGGGGGGATGGGACTGGGATACGCTCCGGTGGATGATCATCATTTCCTTCTGTCGGGACTTCCTCCGGAAGAACTCCACGGATATTTCCGGGCCGGGTGGCTGGACCGCCACCTGGATTTGTTCCCGATATCCCGAGATCTCCGCTACATCATCCCATTCCAGCTTCCTGAAGCGTTGCTCGACTACATGGACCGGAACGGACGAAAAGGGCGCGTTCTGACGTATGCCGACGATGCCGAAAAATTTGGTGTCTGGCCGGAAACCTATCATTGGGTCTGGGAGGAAGGCTACCTGCGATCCTTGTTCGAGCAGATAACCCGCCAGTCTCATTGGCTTCGGGTAGCTTCGATGGGCGAGATTGTGGCGGAAAGGAAGCCTTCCGGACGGGTTGTGCTTCCCAATGCATCTTATGAAGAAATGATGGAATGGGCCCTTCCCGCGAAGTCTGGAATCCGTTTCAATGCTGTAAAGAAAGATCTGGAGCAGAGAGGGATCCTGCCTTCCGTCCAGCCTTTTCTGCGCGGAGGGATTTTCGAGAATTTTCTGGTGAAGTATCCGGATGTCGCAAGATTGTATGGAAGAATGCTCCAGGTCAGCCACATTGCAGAAGGGAACGGCAATTCCGAGGCACTCGAAGCACTGATGCGTGCCCAGGGAAACGACGTCTATTGGCATGGTCTTTTCGGAGGCATTTATTTGTCCAATTTGCGACATGAAGCCTATTCGAACCTGTTGCGGGCGGAAGATGCACTGGTCCGGAGCGGAAAGATTGTCCTCCCTTCTGTTCTGGAAGGGGATTTCGATCAGGACGGATTGGATGAGCTTTTTCTTTTCCGGGAGACTTACACGATCTGGATGGCGCCCGGAAAGGGTGCATCTCTGACAGAAATCGATGACAGGAGACACTTTTTCCATCTGACGAACACGATGACTCGCCAGTTTGAGGCTTATCATGATCGGGCCAATCCGGTGGATGAGCATGCTTCTTCCGGAGTGATCCCGTCTATTCACGACATGTCGTCCGGAGTGGTGGACCATTCGGAAATCCTCTACGATCCTCGTCCAAGGAGAGCATTTGTCGACGGCATCTACCCTTCGGACGTAACGGGGAACGAACTGGATCAGGCCCTTCGATGTTTCTCGGACTTTTCGGATACGTCTTTCCGGACAGTTTCTCGTTCTCCGGACAAGGTTCTTCTCGAGGCGGTCATCCCTCTCGAGGGCAACCCATGGACCATTACGAAGGAATATCGCCTTCTTCCGGGATCCTTTTCTGTTCGCTACCAACTCTCTGGGGAGCTTCCCGGTCCAGGCACATGGATGGACGGAAAAGTGTGGGCGACAGAAATCCCCCTCACGATGCTTGCGGGGGAAGAGCACGGTCGAAGACTGGTTCTTCGGGATCGTCACGAAGACGTATTGCTCTGGCTTGAGGCTTCGGATCGGGAATCTGTCACGGGATTCGAAGGCTACGATGACTGGTCCAAAACCGGTTTTTCCATCGGAAGTTCCATTCCTGTAAGACTGGTCCTCCGTCCGCTGCATTCAGTCTCCCTTTCGGAAAAGGGAGTTGAGAAAGTTTATCAGGGGACGCTTTTTTTCCTTCTGGTTCCGCTTTCGGTTCTTGCCCGCGAAGGATGGCAGGTTGCTTTTTCTTTTGAACAGGAAGACAGGAGAATTCTTTGATGCCGGAATTCAGGAAGGATCCCGTCATAGGGAGATGGGTCATCATCGCGACAAGTCGTGGTCTCCGGCCAATCGACTTCGCCGTTGAGAAAATCGAGTACCACTATCAGGTTTGCCCCCTTTGCCCGGGTCAGGAAGAAAAAACACCTCCGGAAGTTCTTTCCTATCGCTCTGCCGGTACGCTTCCCAATACGACAGGCTGGAATCTTCGCGTCGTTCCGAACAAGTTTCCCGCCCTGCAGGTCGAAGGGAATCTGGATCGTGAAGGTATCGGTCTTTACGACAGAATGAACGGCATCGGCGCTCATGAAGTTGTCATCGAGACTCCTGAACACCGCAAGATGATGGCCGAATTTTCGGAAAAGCAGATGGAAGATGTTCTGTGGGCATATCGGGACCGTATTCTGGATTTAAAAAAAGACGGTCGGTTCCGCTACATCATGATATTCAAAAATTATGGAGAAGCGGCCGGTGCTTCTCTCGAACACAGCCATAGCCAGCTGATCGCTCTCCCGATCGTGCCTACGGTCGTTGTCGAAGAGATCGTCGGTGCCAAAAGTCATTTTGAGGAAAAGGAAAGGTGTATTTTCTGCGACATCGTCCGGCAGGAACTGGCCGACGGGTCCAGGATCGTCTTCGAAAATCAGGAGTTTCTGGCAATAACCCCATTCGCTCCCAAATTTCCTTTCGAGGTCTGGCTTCTTCCAAAGAAACATTCCGCGCGTTACGAAGAAGGACAGAAGGCCCAGTTCGAGGCCTTGTCCCGGATTTTTCTGGATGTTCTTCGGCGACTCAACAAGGCGCTCCAGAATCCTCCCTATAATTTTATTCTTCATACATCTCCGCTTCAGGAAAAAGCGGATGATTACTATCACTGGCACTTTGAAATCATGCCGACTCTGACCCGCGTGGCCGGATTCGAGTGGGGAACCGGATTCTACATCAATCCGACCCCGCCCGAAGAGGCTGCCCGTTTTCTAAGGGAAATTGATCTGTCGGAGTGAGGAGTTCAGGGAATAATGAAGGTAAGAAATCGAAAGACAATCTTTCTCATGGAAAGGAGTTCAGAACATCATGGCTGAATCAAAGAGTACGATGGAAAAAATTCGGGAACATTACCGGCTCGTTGCGGATTTTTCGGGAAACGAATCTACCGTCACCGATCTGGAACGATTTCGATCCCGATATCTGGCAAAAGCAATCCAGGATCTTCTTTTCCATGAG
>JAKBTR010000105.1 GCA_021844275.1 Nitrospirota bacterium
TCATCACCCCTGTCCGGATCCGGGAAGAAAATGGGATTCACTTTAAAAGAGGAGCAGGAGTCGGCTGGATTTCAAAGCCAGGATTGGGACTTCCCGTAGGCGATCCCGCTATAAATCCTGTTCCCAGACTTTTTATGGAAAAAGAGTGGACAAACTTTTACAACAGCAACCGCCACTGGCTGGAAAAAAATACCGGATTAAAAACCATCGGCATCGTCGTCACGATAACCATTCCGAATGGGGAGGAGCTTTCCAGACAAACGCTTAACAGCCGTCTCGGAATATTGGAAGGTCTGTCGATTTTGGGTACAAAAGGCATTGTCGTACCCTTCAGCACTTCCGCCTACCGGGCGAGTATCACACAAGCCATGGATGTCGCTATAGCCCGTGGAATCGACACTCTGGTCCTTACAACGGGTGGCCAGAGTGAAAAATTCGCCCAGGCAATCCTCTCCTCTCTACCGGAAGAAGCATTTATACAAATCGGGGATTTTTCAGGATTCTCGATTCGGGAAGCCGGCAAAAGACCTGTAAAGAAAATTGTGATGGCGGGCCTCATGGGAAAATTTTCCAAACTGGCGATGGGCGTGACACAAACACATGCCGCCGGGTCCCAGGTCGACTTCGGCTTTCTCGCTTCGGTCGCCCGGGAAGCTGGAGCATCAGATGCCCTGGCAAGTGCCATTTTGCAGGCAAATACGGCAAGACACGTGGGAGATATCGTTACCGAAGCCGGTTTTGAACCTTTTTTTGAAGCCCTCTGCGAACGTATCCTGGCCCACTTGAAAAAAATATCCGGTCGTCCGACAACGATCGGTGTGATGCTCACAGATTTTCAGGGAAAGAAAATTGGATACGCCGAAAACTGACAAACCCCTGATCCATGTGATCGGAATGGAACCGGAAGGACTCCGTACACAAAGTCCACAATACCAGCATTTCTTTTCGACCTGCAGTCTCCTGGCTGGCGGGGCCAGACACCTGGAAAACCTTTCCGGTCCTCTGCCAGACAATATTGAAAAAATCGTCATACGCAGTAATATCGATGCCCTGTGCAAGACGCTGAAATCTTTTTCGGAAACACCGGCAACCCGGGAAACATGCGCCATTGTTCTCGCATCCGGAGACCCTTTGTTTTACGGGATAGGAAATCGGCTTCTCCAGAATATCCAAGCAGAAAGTCTTCGTTTTTATCCGGCCTCCACCCTGATACAGCGTGCCTTTGCGCTCCTAAAAGAACCATGGGATGATGTGCGGGTCGCTTCTTTTCATGGTCGGGATCCCGACAGTCTGATCCCGCTTTTCGAGCACGAAAAAAAAATTGCTCTGTACACCCCTGGTTCCGATGGACCTGTTCATATTCTGGAAATGCTCCGGAAAATGAAACGTACGCCATCGTCCTTTCGGGTCGTAGAAAATATTGGTCTTTCCGGCGAAAAAATCCATGTTTTCTTACCGTCCGGACTGGATGAAATCCAGCGAACGGTTTTCTCGCCCCTGAACATTATTGTTCTGGAAATACAATGACTCTTTCCCGTCCAAGGAGATTTGAATGGATATCCCTATAATTGGTATTCCGGACGACCAGTTCGTCTTTACAGTTCCCCGACAGGGATTGATCACAAAATGCGAAATCCGGGTGTTGTCTCTTTCCAAGCTTCATCTGAAACCTGGTCAGACTCTGTGGGATATCGGGGCCGGCTCCGGATCAGTGGGAATCGAAGCCGCCCGCCTTATCCCCGACCTGAAGGTTCTCGCTATTGAAAAAGACAAAGAGGACTTCGACTGCCTGACCCGGAACATTGAGACGTTTGGGGTCTCCAGGCGTTTTACGACCATTTACGGTAAAGCTCCGGATGCCCTTCCGGAAGGAACGACCGCCCATCGGATCTTTATCGGGGGATCCGGAGGGAAGATGTCCACTCTGCTGGACCGTTCCCGACAGACTCTTCCTTCCGACGGCCGGATAGTCCTGAATCTCGCAACATTCGAAAACATGGCGGAGGTTCTCTCCTGGGCAAAGGAAGCCGGCCTTGAACCTGATATCGTCCAGGTCCAGGTCGGCAGGGGAAAGCCACTCATAGGTCTCCACCGAATCGAGGCGCTGAATCCGGTGTGGATCGTTACCATCGATCTGTCACAACGGGTCCAGAAGAGAGAAAAGCCATGAACGAGTACAATGTTTCTGACCGGGAAAAGCGCGCGATCGTTACCATCACTCGCCCCGGACTCGAACTGGCCAGGAAATTAAAGGACAGGCTCGGAGCCACTCTTTACGTTTCGGAAAAATATCTCGACGCGCTCGACGCGAAAGAAACAAATGTCCGGCCTTTCGACGGTGTCGTCAAAAATCTTCTTCCCCAGCTCTTCCAGGAATATGATGGCATTGTTCTCGTCATGGCACTCGGCATCGTCGTCAGAACGATCGCTCCTTTAATCCAGGATAAAAAATACGATCCGGGAATCGTGGTCGTCGACGTGACCGGAAAATTTTCCATCAGCCTTCTATCGGGTCACCTGGGCGGTGCCAATCAGCTGGCTCAGGAAGTTTCTGACATCATCGGAGCCGTTCCCGTTATCACTACCGGAACGGATGTCACTGGGACCATCGCACCGGATATGATCGCCAAAGAATTGAAAGCGGACCTCGAACCTTTCGAACTCTTGAAAAAAGTCAGTTCGGCCATTGTGGACGGAGACAAGGTTCTCGTAATCAATCCGGAAAAGATCCCTGTTCCTTCCCTGCAAGGGACCATGAAACCCCATATCCTTCTCTTCGACACCTGGCCCGAGTCTCCACCTCCTTCTCGCGCCGCCGTCCTCATCACCTCACGGACGGACGAACGGGCAAACGACCTTCCCGTCCACGTCTTCATCCGTCCCCGGGTCCTGGCCGTAGGACTCGGGTGCAACCGGGGGACAACCTTCGAAGAGGTCCATAATTTACTGATCGAAACCTTCTCCGCACACAAGCTTTCTCTTTCATCCATCCGCGCCTTGGGAACCATCGATCTCAAATCGGACGAAGAGGCATTCCAGGCACTCAGTCGTAGTCTGGACAGACCAGTCGTCACCTTTTCCCGGGAAGAGCTTTCATCCGTCTCCACACCAAATCCCTCCGCCATGGTGGAGTCCCACGTGGGGACGCCAGGAGTGGCTGAACCCGCTGCTATTCTCACGCTCCGCAAAACCCCTCCTTTTCCGGGAGGACAAGCGCATTTGATCGTCCATAAGATGAAATCGCTGAATGCGACAATTGCCGTCGCGGAATGGCAAAGAGAGCCCAACAAAAATGCAGGACAATAACGTCGCCCGAATCGACAAAAACCCCATATGAGGATATTAAAAATGACAACTTTAAACGCAGCCTCGACATCTTCAAAAGGTAAACTCCTTCTTGTCGGATTCGGCCCCGGATCGGAAGAACATCTGACGTTCCGTGCCCGAAAAGCCATCGAAGAAGCCGAATGCATTATCGGCTACCGCACTTATATCGATCTGGTTCGACCCCTGATCCAGGGAAAAGAAATCATACAGACTGGAATGACCGAA
>JAKBTR010000103.1 GCA_021844275.1 Nitrospirota bacterium
GGAACTATTTCCACCCACGATCAGCATGTCCGTCGGATCAAATCCGAATCCCTGTCCGGGCTGGGGGGCCGTTTCACTGGCGTACGCAATCGTACCGGTCGTCGGCGACACCGTATAGCTGCAAACATCGACCGTGCTGCTCGTCGTATCAAACGCCAGGAAGAGAAGATGATTCACCCTGTCGTAATTGACCGAATTCGGATTTCCTGCGCAGCCTGAACTCGGGCTGGTCGCCGGAATGGAAAACAGGGGTGGATTGCTCCCGTTTGTCACAGTCCCGCTTGCAGTGTAGGTAAATCCCGCGAGTTGCGTTCCCCCGCCGGACGGAGAGGTTGCAACCACCACAGTGCCAACAACGGTCCCGCTGCCCGACCCCCCGCCGGAACCCGAGCCTCCGCCCGACCCCCCGCCGGAACCCGACGAAGAGGGAGGGATCGATGTCGACCCGTTCAGGGAAGTCAGGGATCCACCGGAAGACAAAGACGTCGGAGTATTGGCCAGATTCACCAGGTCCGCCTGGTTCTGGGCAGAGATGTTGCCCAGCTGCGTGATCAGGCTGACAAAACTCATCAGCGTATTGGACGGATTGAGAGACGTGACGGTCGTGGCGGTTTTCAGCGTCTGACAATTCGAAAAGCCGCTGGAGGTGTCTTCAACACAGGAGGCAATGATGTTCGCCAGATCCGTCAGCTGGGTAACAGAGGAGGAAGGGAGGGTTGTCTGGAAACCGCCGGTCTGCAAATTGACATAATTGACCAGGGAATTTTGATCGGACACAAGAGAGGAAGAGTTTCCCGCTATCGAAGGAGCACCGGAGGAAAAATGAGGACTCCCCGCCAGAAAAAGATAAGAAGACACCACGGTGGTGAATTCGTTGACGAAGACCTTGGACGGAATATTGCCCGCTTCCCCGACAGTGGACATCAGCATAATGTTCGGATTAGATGTGCCGGAGACAATTCCCCCGGACGCAACGACATAAAGGAATGCCGAAGCGGGAACGGGGATGCTTGAGCTGACCGTGTACGAACCATCCGATTGCGTTTGTACGCTATTACTGATCTGGGTCGCACTCCCTCCTGCACTCCCGGCTTCCCAGAGACTGACGCTTGATGCGTCGATGGGCCCGGCCCCTCCCTGAACCGTACCGGACACACTGACCGTCGATCCGGTGACGCCTCCTCCTCCACCGCTTCCGCCTCCTCCACAGGCAGTGAGAAAAAACAGGAACAGGAAACTGAATCCGAATCCTTTCGTATATTTTAAGAACGGTTTAAAACCTTTTCTATATCCGACTCTTTGAACGCAACACGCCTTTCTGGCATAATGAAAGTCAAGGGGGACCATTGCGGGGACTCCTTTATCCATATTTTTGGGCCGCTCTGCAAAGCGGCCCTTTTCTTTATCCGATACCCAGGACGGTCAGGTGACCTTCACGCTTTCTTGCTCTCTTGGAAAGGTCGGGTCCCGGTTCCCGAGAGAACCGGACAAGACTCCATTCATGTCTTCCTCGCCGCTGCTTTCATCAAAATCGCTCAATTCTTGGTCAATGTCTTTGATTGGACAGCTTTCTTGAGATTATCGAAAAAGCCCGCATAAAACTCGGGATTCTGGACCGTTCCCCGATGTGTCACGACAGACGTGTATTCCGACCCGACGGGAAACAGCGGAATCAGCCACAGAAGATGCCACCAGACATATTGTTTCCGGTGGAATTCCGTCGTCTGATTCGCCGCAAGACTCACCTGGGTGATATCTTTTCCCAGCGGAACCAGCGTGACGGTCGACGTGATCTGATAAGAGACGTTCTTGTCATTCTGGTCCGCCATTTCCCGGTCCGCCAGAATGACATCGTTGCTTCTGTCCGCCGAGCGGACCATGAATCCTTGCTGAGACAGAACCTGCAAGGAAGCGATCCATGTTTTGTCGGGAGTGCTCGCAATGGATTCGGTATTCCCCTCGATTTGCTGGGACGAATCGAACGCCTGGCGATAAGACGGTTCGGAAGCACATCCCGCCGCGAATAAACTTCCGACCAAAAGAAATATCCAGAAAAGATTGGAGATCCGGACGTCGAAAACAGAGCCCGGATGCCTTTCACCCGTGTTTCCGTCCCTCTCGAGGACCGAAAAACCTTCTCCAAAAGTCACCTTTCGCAAAAACCGACGGATCTTCATTTCCTCCCCCATGTCAATTTTTTTTACAATAATTCATTGTCTTATGAGAAAGAATCCAACCTGTCTAGAGCGTAATCCCGGATCCAGAACCTGTCTATCCATCGAAAGTAGGGGGCTTGTACTTTTGGACTTTTCAGGTACTTTTTAGACACGAACCGGGAATTTCACAATAAATATCGTGATCCTGTCCCGACAGAATGCGCCTGATACTCTGTCGAACGGGGGGTTCCCCAAGAGGAAGATATCCGATGAAAAACGCTGGTTCTCTCTTCACATACCCCTGCCCTCTGTCAATGAGAGGATATCCCGGACCTCCTGCCTGGTGCTCCAGACCGCGCAGTCTGAGGATGGTCCGGGATTTTCGCTCATTGCCCCTTGCGTCTTGTCCAAAAGAAAAAAACGTCCTGTTCCCGGAATAAGTCCGGAGCGATCCGGATCTGTTCCTGTCACAAAAATGGAAATCGGAAACGGGACAGCCAGGGATCCACCCTCTTGTGAAGGAACATGCCTCCAAGCCAGACTTTGTTTGGCTTCCGGAGGAAGACGGAATTTCCCGGGACGTCCGGGCACACGGAAAAAGAAGAGGGAGGCCTTCAGGAATTCTCTGTCTCGAGGGCACAACAAGGACTCTTATGCTCACGCACAAAGACGTTTCTCAAATTCTCGATTTCATTGCCTTTCTGAAGGAATCCGAAAAGGGGGAGTCCATCTTCGTCCGCCTTTGTCGAGAACTGCAACCCCTGCTTGGCTTTTCTTCGGCCGGATTCATTCCGTTCGATCCCAAAAACAAGACAGTTCTGACAAACGGGTATCTCTCCTTCAATTGCAACAGTCAGGTCTTCCTCCAGTATATTCTTCACTACTCCTCCGAAGACCCTTTTCTGTCCACCGGATGGTACAAGGACGACCGTTCGAATGTCGCTCTTCTGTCGCACTTCATTTCGGAGGAGAACCTGCTCCATTCACGCTTTGCAAAAGACTTTCTGTCGCAGGTTCCCATGCTGTATTGCATGCGGATAAAAATTTTCAGTCAGGGGGAATTCAGGGGTCTCCTCTCCCTTCATCGCACCAGCGAACTTGGAGACTATACAGAACGGGAGATCAGCATTTCCGAGGTTCTGTTTCCTTATCTCGGGCTCTTTCTCCTGCCAAGTACAACCTTGCGGGAACAGGATCCTTTTTCCATCACCGACCATGGAGTCATTCTTGTGACGGAGCATCAGCAGGTTCTGTATTCCAACGAAATCGGAAACCGGATATTTCAGGAAATTCGTGAAGAATTGCTCGATTTGTCCGGAGAACTGTTACTGAAACAAAACCCGATCTTTCTTCAGACATCCAAG
>JAKBTR010000091.1 GCA_021844275.1 Nitrospirota bacterium
AGAAAGCTTTCATGATTTTGTTTTCCGGGAAGGTTTCGAGACGATCCGGGAATTGCTTAAAGAAGAGATTGCTGCTTCCGGGCAGGATTAGGTCGGTCAGGAGTGTGTCGACCAGTAGAGAACAAAATAGTAAAGAACAATCAGGAGGACCAGAATTCCCCCTTTGACCCATTTCCCGTAGGTTCTCGTATACAGTGAAACCAGGATCGCCAGACTGACGAAAAGAAGAAGAATTCGCCAGTCGAACTGCGTATACCAGTCCTCTGTCCGGGGTGGGGAGGGGGTCATGGCCAGCAACGGAAAGGGCGGCGTTTCGGAACCCGTTCGAAATTCATCCCGACTGTCGCCTCCTGCCGGTTTCTTAACGGACGCTCAGCCGGGAACGCATCTTTTCCGTCATTTTGAGGATGGGACGGTTGAGGCGTTCATGTTTCTGGGCCATTTTTTCCAGCATGGCCGTCAGAACCGCCTGAGGGGCGTTCCGGTCATAGTCGGGCGCTTCCCGGGCCATCAGGATAGCCTTGCGCCGATAGTCGGTCATGGTGTTGTGCAACGGCATCTTGTAGCTGTAGATCACATCCTCGATCATCGGAAGAACCTCCTTTTCCGGGTCTTCCGCCGTCCTCACGAAGGCTTCCAGAAGCTGACAGAAAAAGGAGTAATGGCGCGCTTCGTCTTTTGACAGATAATTCAGAAGCTTCCCGAGAACCGGTTCGGTCACCCTTCTTCCGAGCGCCTGATAGTACATCTGGGTGGCCTTTTCCTGCAGGAGCGTGTAGGTAAAGACCTGGACCGGTTCGGAAAAGCCGATGGAAAAGGACTTTCGGTTTTCTTCAATCATTCGCCTTTCCAGCACTTCTTCCGAGGGCTCTATTCCGCTTTTGAGCTGATACATCGTCAAGACCTGGGCGTGCTTGTCTTCCTCGAACCCCCACCGGACAATAAATCGGAAAAGTTCCCGGTTATGAATGGCTTCTTCCGTGGTCTGCGCGTCTTCAATCGGAAACAGGGTCTGGTATTCCTGGAAATAACCGGGAAGATGATCTTCCACGTAGGAGACGAAAACAACGGCACCTCGCTGGCCTTCCGTCAAAAGTGAGGGGTTCAGTTGATCCCAGGGAAGTCCCGTAAAGCGGTTCCAGTTGGCATCGTCGCCGATCAGGTTGAAGGAGGAGACGATCGGCCTGAGGACGGATGTTTGAAGGTGCACAAAAATCCTTTCCAGAATGATTCTCTTTTTTTATCGAGCAATTTAATTCAGCCTAACCGTTCGATTATAATCATTCCTGCAAGAGAATTCCATATCTTTTCATCGGTCCATTAAAAAAGACGGGATGACTCCAGAAAGAGAATGCCTTTTCCTCGAGAGACATAACCGAGAGAAACTTTCTCTCTCGTCCAGAATCCATGGGTTCTATTCTCCAAAATGCAGGGAAGAATCGCGAGAAGGCGAGGTTTTTTTTGAATATCCGGAAAAATATCCAGAGGCAAATGAAAATCCTGTTTCTCTCATCGGAAGTCTCTCCCTTTTTGAAAAGCGGAGGGTTGGCCGATGTGGCCGGGGCCCTTCCCGGAGCCCTTTGGAGACTGGCTCCGGGAGAGATCGACATTCGTGTCCTGACGACGGGATTTGGGGGAGTCCGGAATACATCCGGGATCTCTTTTCAAAAAGAGTTTCTCTTTTCCTTTCCGGGAGGAAAAGGGGATGCCGAGGTGTTCCAGTCCGGATCCCGTCGGGATCCGGACGACCTCCGGGTGACCTTTCTGGATCCCCTCCGTCTTTTTGACCGACCCGGTCTTTACGGAGAAGACGGGGTGGATTATCCGGACAACTTCCGTCGATTTGTCTTGTGGAGCTATGCGATCCGGGAATGGATGCGCAAAGAATCTTTCCATCCCGATATTGTCCATGGAAACGACTGGCAAACCGGTCTTTTTCTGGCGCTTCTCGAGTATTGGAAAAAGACCGGAAGAGATCCCCGGACAATGCGCTCTCTTTTTACGATTCACAATCTGGCCTACAAAGGGCTCTTTCCCATGGAGGATCTGCCACTGACAGGGCTTTCTCCGGATTACGGCCATTTTTCCAGGCTCGAGTTCTACGGAAAACTTGCCTTCATCAAAGGCGGCATCTGTTGCGCCGACCGGGTCACGACCGTCAGTCCCACCTACCGGGAGGAGGTTCTGTCCGAACCCCTCGGAGAAGGACTGAGCGGTGCCCTGCGGGAAAGAGGAACGGATTTTCTGGGCATTCTGAATGGAATCGACGATCAGGTCTGGGACCCCGGGACCGATCGGGCTCTCGAGCGCACGTTTTCCATGAACGACCTCTCCGGAAGACGGGAAAACAGGCGCTCCCTTCTCGAACAATTTTCTCTCCCCGAACTCTCCGCCGTTCCCGTGTTCGGAATGGTCACGCGCCTGGCAGAGCAGAAAGGCGTGGATCTGTCTCTGGAGGCCATCCGGTCGCTTCTGGGTGAGGGGATCGATTTTCGATTGATTATTCTGGGGTCAGGAACACCCGAACTTGAGAGGCAAGCTCTTGATGTCGCCAGGAGCGCTCCCGACAAAGTAGCGGTCCGGATCGGATTCGACGATTCGCTCGCCCGCCGGATTTTTGCCGGTTCGGACTTCTTTCTCATGCCCTCCCGATTCGAACCTTGCGGACTTTCCCAAATGTATGCGATGCGATATGGAGCGATTCCGATCGTCAATCCGACCGGAGGGTTGAAGGACACTGTCGATCCGTCCCGGACCGGTATCTGGCTTGAAGAGCTTTCCGCAAGAGGGATTGTGGACGGGATGAAAAAGGCGATTCATCTGTATGCGAACAAGAAGCACTTCCGGAACTATATCGAACACGCGATGAGGACGGACAACTCCTGGAAGGAAAGGGCAAAAGAGTATCTCGAAGTATACGACCGGCTTCTCGACAACAGATAACGTCAGGAATCTTTTGTGACGATGCGAATGGCGCGGAAGATGGCCAGAACACCAACCACCAGAATGGTCCCGACACCAATGACGACAATATAGTCAAAAGGACCCCACCCGCTGATTCCCGTGGACTGAATCGTTCCCATCCGATTTTCCTTTCCTCAGGAGAAGCTTCCGAGACTCTCCCGTCTCAGCTTGTTTTCGTTCAGGATATAGATGCGGTTGTCCGCGATCCGGATTAGTTCCGCCTGGATGAACGCCCCCAGGGACCGGGAAACCGTTTCCCGTGAAACCCCGGACAGGGAGGCCAGCTCCTGGCGGGTAAATCGGTCGTGGATGTACGGAAGGCTCCCATTCGCCTGGACACCCTCCTTTTCATAAATGGTCAGAAGCGTCCGGGCAATCTTGGCAAAGGAGTCTGCAAACGCCATGTGGATCAATTTTTCGTCGGTTTTTCGGATCCGTTGTCCCATGACGGCCAGCATCCGGAGGGCAAACTCCGGATAGGCGACAAAAAATCGCAGAAAATCATTTTTT